>JAJRSV010000437.1 GCA_024278655.1 Bacteroidota bacterium
AACCGAACCAATGGATAAACGAAAGGAGTAAGAGAGATGAAAAAGCTTGAGCCGTATCCCATAGCACTTTCGCTGTTCTTCGTATTCACTTTTTTCTATGTAGTTTGTATTGGAATAAAAGTGGTTTTGATTCAGTTAGGAATTGAAGGCATCTGGCAGATGCATAAAATATGGCAGGCACTGCTGCCCGGATTTGCGGGAATTGATTCTATGAGTATATTAATCGGATTGCTCGAAGTTTCAGTCGGCTCGTATGCGATGGGATATATTATCGTACCGCTCTATAATTTACTTATAGAAAAGAAAGCCCACAATTTCAAACCCGAAGTTAAGCCGGTTTTTGTGAGGTTTAAAACATTGTTTTTCACTCTTTTAACATATTTGTTTATTCTTTTTTCACTCTGCTTCATCTACGATTTATTTATTCCCGAACAATTAAAGATGGCTTATATATGGGATGTAATATTGCCGGGCTTTAACGACTTGTCGTTAACGAGTTATCTGATCGGTTTGTTAGACATTCTTATTTACAGCGCATACACATCGCTGATTTTTTCGGTCACACTTAATTACTTTGAAAAAACTCAGTTCAGCCAGGATAAATCATTAGAAGGAGAAGGGTTATGAAAAAGTATGAACCTTTATATTTCGGTGCGGCAGCAGGGGCTTTTGCAGTTGTGCTTTTCATTCTTGTGGTAATTAACATTGTGGCAAGCTCGAACGATGAATTGGTTTCAAGATTACTACCGCTTATTCCGTTTATGACTGCAATAAACTTTTTAACGGTTTTAGGCGGCTTGTTTGTATCGTTCCTCTGGGGATTTTTCCTCGGCTACTTGTTTATCATAATCTATAATTTTTACGATAGAATTCTCGGCGTAAATAATAACCGGTAAAGGGAATGAATTAATCAAAAATTTTAATTAAAAGGAAAATGAATAAAATGAACAAAGATCTGGTTTATGTTGATCCGGTTTGCGGTATGAAGATAAAACCTTCCGATTACGATGATAACATGCATTCGGCTGAATATAACGGCACTACATATTACTTTTGTTCGCCTTTTTGTACTGCGGCTTTCCTCGAAAATCCGGAACAATATGCAAAGAAGAATAATAACAAATTACCCGAATCCGGCGGGAGTGATACAAACAATGAATAAGTTTAACAAGTTAAGAAAATATCTAAAATGAAAAACCGCTTATAGCTTTTTGAAAGGATAATTGTAAAATGGAACGGGATCCGGTTTGCGGACAAGTTATAAAATTATTCGAAATGAAAGACAGCACAGTTTATAAGGGTTCCAGGTATTACTTCTGCTGCCCGGTGTGCAAGAAAACGTTCGATGAAAAACCGGAAGTGTATGCAGATAAAGAAGAAAAGGACCCGCCGAAATCAGATGATAAACAATTACGACTTTTCCGATGAACATTAAAGTCCGGTTGAATTTCAAAACAAAAAAGCATTGATAAATTCATAATCGTCAACTGAGAGGCAAAGCATAATTTTAAAACCGAAAGAACAATTATCTTTTACTAATGATGTTAATAAACAGTTACAGTAAATAGATGGTATTTAATTAATATGAGATTTAAAGGAATTATTAAACTAAACGGAGAGACAGATGGAACGTGACCCTGTGTGCGGTATGGACATTACAGAAGTTGAAGAAGCGGAAAAAACGGAACACAATGGTAAAACGTATTACTTTTGTTCCGCACTCTGCATGGTTCAATTCATAAATGATCCGGAAAAATTTATTGGCGGGAATAATAAACCTGATAAAAAAGATGAGTTGCCTGAGAAATGAATAAAGAAAAAGTTACAATTGTAGGCGCGGGTCCCGGTGGCTTAACTGCCGCTATCACCCTGGCAAAAGCGGGTTACGAACCCATCGTCTACGAACAGAATCAATCTGTCGGTCAGCGGTTTAACGGAGATTTTCAGGGATTGGAAAACTGGTCCGATGAAGAAGATACGCTCCGGTTTCTCGATAAGCTCGGCTTAAAAGTAAATTTTCTGTGCCACCCTTATACTGGAAAGGACGGATACTTTTTCGGTCCGAAGTTGAAAAAGATTACGGTGCAAACTTCGCGCCCGTTGTTCTATCTGGTAGAACGCGGTTCCAATTCCCATTCGTTGGATCAGGGATTGAAAGCACAGGCGGAAGAAGCCGGAGTAAAAATACTCTGGGGCGAAAAGCTGGAAGCGATTCCAACCGGAAGAGCTATTGTTGGAACCGGTCCGAAAGCTGCGGATGCGATTGCCAAAGGATTAATCTTCAAAACTTCGCACGAAGATGTCTTTATCGGTTACCTCGATAATAAGATTGCACCTAAAGCGTACTCATACCTTCTCGTAAATAACGGCAGCGCAACTTTTGCTACCTGCATGTTCGATGACTTCAGGAATGAAAAGATTTATTACGAAAGAGCTTTTAACGTAATGCGGCAAACTGTTGATATCGACATCCGGGACGAAAAGGAATTCGGCGGCTTTGTTAACTTCTTTAACGAACCGGTGCTCGCGAAGGATGAACGAATTTTATATATAGGCGAGAATGCCGGCTTCCAGGATGCTCTTTGGGGCTTCGGAATAAAATACGCAATGCTTTCGGGTTACCTTGCAGCTAAGAGTATAATCGACGGCACATCGTACGAAGAATTATGCAGGAAGCATATATACCCTAAGCTTCAAACATCGTTGGCAAACAGATGGTTGTTCGCACAGTTACATAATCCCGGATACAATTATCTTTTGAATAAGATGTCAAAGATGGAAGATGTGATTTCGCCTTTAAGACGACACTACAACATATCTTTCAGTAAAAAGATTACGTACCGGTTGGCTAAACGCTGGTACCGTTCACGCTTAATCGATAAACAATGTATGCACGAACATTGCGATTGTGTATGGTGCAGGCATGGTAAACATGCACACGCTTCTACCTGATAGGAACCAGAATACCAATCATTTTCAAAAGCCGGTTTCAGTACCCGGAAACTTTAACGGAACAATTCAGTTTTTTAAAAAAGCAATTAAAAAAGTTAAATATTCGTTTCGCTTCGAAATCAAAAACAGAAGAATATTGCATGAAAACTCACTATCGAATCGTGGCACACCCTTTGGCATCAGGATAATACCTTATTGGAATCGAAAGGAATAATGTAATGTATGAATCGTACGACTATGGTCTGTGGACGATGGTTTTGTTGAATACATTAATATTCGGAGGATTTGTATTTGGATTTTTACGACCTAAAAAGAAATACGAATGGCGAACCCTTGGAATATTTGCTGCATTCATAGTTGCATTATTTACTGAAATGTACGGCTTTCCTTTAACCATATATGTTTTAATTTCCTTATTAGGTAGTCCAACCGGAATTACCGACCCTTTCCAGCATCTTAACGGACATCTTTTAGGCACATTGTTCGGTGCCGCGGTATGGATAAAATATCTTATCTGTTTATCAGGCGGTTTGGTAATGGGTTTCGGTGTGCTGGTAATGAGTAAGGGCTGGCACCAAATTCATGATGCTAAAGGGAATTTAGTTACCGATGGCATTTATGCATATATCAGGCATCCTCAGTATTCGGGACTGTTTTTAATAACTATCGGAATGCTTATTCAGTGGCCTACCATAATTACACTGGTAATGTGGCCGGTTCTGATGTATGCTTATTACCGTTTGGCTATGCGCGAAGAGAGGGAAGTTATAAAACAATTTGACGAAGCTTACTTACGATACAAAGAAGAAGTTCCCGCATTTGTACCGCGGTTAAAATGGAAAGATATAAGCGGTATGTTTTCACGAAAGCGGGTAAAGGAATTAAAGACCAGTCCCGGCAATCAAAGCGCTAAATAATGATTGCGGCTGGCAATTAACTAACAACTTTTACAAGGAGGAAAAAATGTTACGAGATCCGGTATGCGGAAAAAAAATGAACAAAAACAAAGCTTATGCAAAAGTTAAATACGAAAAAATCACTTACTATTTATGCTGCCCGTTGTGTCAGGAACATTTTGAAAAAAATCCTAAAAAATATATTGAACCGAAGAAATAACAAGACCCTTTGTTTGTATTCTGCAAAGTAATCGTTAAGCCGGAAAGCAGGAATAAGGATAGATATATTTATTAAGTCGGATTAATGTTAGTAATATTTGAAAAAGACATTTATACAGAAACAGATTGTTGACTTATGCGAAAATTAATTTTATCACTGATATTCATTTATCTTTTATCGTTTGCGGTAATTCTGTTCGAAATATCGTTGTCGCGTTACTTTTCTTACATTTTAACTTACCATTTTGTTTTTATTATAATAGCATTTTCGTTGTTGGGTCTCTCCATCGGGCAGATGTTTTTTGCCGGAAAGTATAAACTCATTTACTCACATCTTTCCTCTTATATAATATTGATGCTCGTTGCTTTCGTCTTCAGCGTGTTTGCTCTTATAAATGTTCCCCGGTTCGATTTTTTCGGAAGCGGATCGCTGGGATTGTTAACCTTTATCATCCTGTCAATAATACCTTTTATTACAATCGGGGTTTTATTCGGTTACATATTCCAGATTAATAATTTCAAAAGCGGTCTCATATACGGGTTCGATTTATTCGGCGGTGCATCGGCGGCACTTGCTTCTTATTATTTGCTGAATGCCCTGAATCTGATAAACATATTCGGCGTAGTTTTGTTGTTTCTTTTGGGAGCCGCCATTGTATCGGCTTTAATTGTTCCGAGAATAAATAAAAAATTAATCGCTGTTTACAGCGTGGCAATTTTAGGTTTGATAATTATAATAGCCCAGAATTATGATTATAATTTCCGTGTAGTTAAGTCGCTTGAAAAAGACCTGGTTAGAATACAAAGTAATCCGCTGACCAAAACGGAATTAATCGAGAGTAAATGGAGCGCGTTCGGAAGAACCGATTTGGTAACGATAAAAGAACCCGACGGTAAAGTTTCGAAATTTATGTTTATAGATGCCGCCGCTGGTACACAAGTGCTGGATATAGACGAGCTTGAACAGGATTCGGTAAAGTTAAACCATACTCTTATGCATTTCGGAGCGTACTTTCCGTTTAATTTTCTTAAGGGTAGCGAAAAGGATTCGGCGTTAATAATCGGACCCGGAGGCGGGCTTGATATTGTTGCACTCTATTTTGGCGATACGAAATTTATTGATGCGGTAGAAGTTAACCCTTCGTTCGTCGAGTTGATGAAGAAGTATAATCCGGCTACCTTTTCCAATCAACCTAACATCAACGTAGTTGTTCAGGAAGGCAGAAACTTTGTAAGAACTACGGACAAGAAGTATGATTTAATCCTTTTAACTATTCCGATTACAAAGGGTATCAGGTCATCGGACTTTTTAAACTTAACTGAAAATTTTCTTTTTACGGTTGAAGCTTTATCCGATTATCTAAGCATATTAACCGATGAAGGAAGAATAATTTTTACTTTGCATAACTCCGAAGAAGTCTTCAAGATGTTATCGAATTACTTTGCGCTTAAAGGTAAAGAAGGCATTGAACCACAGGAAGCACTGAAAAACGTTTACGTAATATCCGACGGTATGAAACCCACACTCATAATTAAAAAGACTCCTTTTACCGTTGCCGAAATAGGACCGAGGCATTTATTTGCCCATCGTGTTCAATTCGACAGGGCGATGTTATATTTTCCTTTCATCCAGCAGGTTAAAATAGATACGGTGCTGCCGGGCAACATAACAATTAACTGGCAAATGTTTAACCAGGTAATAATGGATGTCTCGGAAGGGAAATACGATTTTCATGAGTTTTCCGAAAGAGCGGCACTTAATTTTCATCCGGTGTTCGATGATTCGCCTTTCTTCTTTAATTACGAATTAGGGCTTCCGCAAAATCTTTCTTCGCTGCTGATTATTCTGATTGTGCTTCTCGGCTTTTCGGTTTTTGCTTTCCGGAAATATTGGTTTGTTAAGTTCTCGGTGGAAAGTGAGGATCAATCCGTAAACAAGCTGTTCAATTATGCTGCTTTATTCGTACTGTTAATTAATATTTCGGATATTCTCATTCAGGCGTATGTTTTCCAGAAGCTTAATCTAAATCTTAACAGTCCTTTGAAATCGTTTACATTGCTTTTATCGGCATTTTTGTTAGGTAACGGAATAGGCAGCATAATTACTAAGTATTTTAAACCGACTTCAAAAGTATTAAACCTGGCGTTTCTTTCGGTTGTTGTAATTACCCTTATAGAAATATTTGTAGTCATTCCGCTTGCGGGTAACATAACATCCGAGCCGTTGCTTTTTCTTGTTGTTCTGCTTCCTTCAATTTTTATCGGCATTCCGTTTCCGGTTATACTTGCGCAAATTTCTAAATTCAACGAGACCAACGGCATTGCAACACTCCTTGGCGTTTCCGGAATCGGATGTTTTATCGGTTCGATAGTAACAATTATAATTGCAACCCTGTGGGGTTATAATACGATAATTACAACTGCCGTTATTGTTTATACAATTGTAATAATAATCAGCTTGCTTCAGAAAAAATCAGCAACCCAAACAGGCATGGCGGCGGCTTGATTACACACGGTGTTTTGCATTGGCAATAAAGAAACTATTACCTATGTTTATAAACAGGAAGAAGATTCAATCAAATTGAAATGAGTCGTAAAGAACTGAGTGAACCGGGCTTAACCGGTTTTAGTTTTCTTAAAATATAATTAAAAGATTTAAATTTTTATTCAACATTATTATTAAAACAGTTGATTTGTTCATTAAAAGAAACGATTAAATTGTGGCACGCCTTTGGCATTAACATACGATACGAATTAAATCTTAATTGAAAGGAGATTTAAAATGGAACTGTTATTCGTTTTTGGATTGTTGTTATCTTTATCGGTTATTCTTATAGGCAACTATTTACTTAGTTATAACCGCAGGAAACGTCAGTTGCTGAAAATTTATTTGGAAGAATCGGATTTTCGTAGCAAACCGAAAACACGTTAAAAGCTATTAATCGAACAAAACATAATTCAAGGTAATTAAAATGGAAAAAGATCCGGTCTGCGGAATGGAAGTGGAAGATACTTCAAACGCAGAGACATACGTTTATAAGGATAAAACTTATTATTTCTGCACAACTTTGTGCAAGATTCAGTTCGAGCAGAACCCTGAAAAATATATCGAGAAAGAAAGCATAGATGACCAACAAGAACCCCGGGATTAAATTAACTCATAATACAAACCGACGTAAAAACCTTTCAGTTTTCTTATACTCCCTATTCTTAATCATTGTGCTGGTTCAATCGTTAAATGCGCAGCCGCTGCAATTTCCGAAGGACGACGGCAGACATGAAGAAGCGGATTTTGAAGCCTGGTCTCTGTTCACCCATTTAGAAACTGATAAGGGACAGAAATTCGGTGTTGCTGTTTTTTTCTTTACCGGTGAAGTAATAGGCATTACGGCAAGCGGTCTTTACGTTGTAGTGGCAGACGAACAGAATAAGGAGTATCAAAATTTTTCAAAAATCCAGATACCTTTGTTTAGCAGTACAACCCACACCGTCGGTCGGTTAATGGAAAATTACAGCGATAATGTACTGGAACGCGATCCCGAAGGCGGTGATTATAAAGTTAATATTGACCTGGGTGATTTTAGTATTTCATTAAAGTATAATCCGCTTAAGAAACCGGTTGATATCGGACAGATGGCAGTGGGTGAAGAAGGTTTTAATCGTGTGTATGCCGTGCCGAGAGGCGAGGTATCGGCACAAATGCTTTATGCCGGTAAAGAATATAAATTAAGCGGTATAGGTATATTCCAGCATCAATGGGGCGACAAGCCGGAACAGGATGCATTGAGTGATATCTTTGCGCTTCATTTTAACGATACCACGGATGTTCTTATTTACCACAGCGGTTCTTTTACTAAAATTAATACTATGCTTATCTCAGACCGTGACGGCTCAAGCAGGATATTGCGTAAATTTTCTGCCAAAGCAGATACAACATTATCCCTTAAATCTTCCAACGATAAGTTTAAATTGGACTGGAGATTTAAGTCACCCGAAAATCAATTCGAAATAAAAGTTTCACCCGGTTTCAAAGGGCAGGAAATTGAAATGTTAGGTTTATCTTACTGGCTCTCGAAATGCAAAGTTGAAATAGAAAAAGAGAACGGTAAAACAACCGACGGAGTTGGTTACATCTATATCGGATACGATAAGAATTTACCTTAGCTTCGCAGCTTCAGCTTTAATTTATACGCAGTGTAACAGCAAGTACAGTTAGTGCTTTATGCGCTAAGCATACTTATTCCTTCTCTTCATATTAACCTCCAAAATCTTCCGTCTTCACAATCCGGAACTTAAAGAGTTCCCGCCGGTAAAGTTCAGTTTATTAAATCGTAATTAAATAATTTAATTATCCCGTAAAACAACTTACCGGAACATTCGAATTATAACCAAATACCAAACATTTAAAGATGGCTCGTACTTTGTTAACAGGGTAGGAAGTAATTTTAATTAGCAGGAGAAGTGTATAATGGATTGGCTTGCAGAAAACTGGTTTTGGGTGTTGGTAGGTATCGCATTTATTGGTATGCATATGTTCGGTCACGGTGGACATGGAGGGCATGGCACACACGGTGATCATGGAAAACATGATGATGACGAAGACGAAGATAAACAAAGGAAAAACCAAACTCACGATTCCGGGCATAAGCATCATTAACATTTAAAATTTAAAGAGGAGCTTAGCTATGCTGAACTTAAAAATTGTAACATGGTCTCTCGGGCTTTTTACCGCAATCAGTTTTCTTTTTTGTATTCTTTACGGACTGCTTACACCGGAAAGTATTCATATGCACACATTCCTCGAATCGGTGCTTCCGGCTTTCAAATGGTTAACCTGGTGGGGATTCTTATTAGGTCTCGTTGAAAGCTTTCTCTACGGTGTATATGCGGGATTAGTTTTTGTTCCCATTTATAATTTCTTTTACAAAAAGTGGGGTGTAAAAACAAGCTAAACATTTTTTAAAAAAAGTAGAACTGTAATTACAAATTCTAAATAAGGAGATAAAGTTATGCCCGATAAGAAAATAAAAGTAGGAGTAAACGGTTACGGAATTATAGGGAAACGTGTTGCCGATGCGGTAAGTCTTCAGCCCGATATGGAACTAATTGGTGTTTCGGATGTGGTGAGCGATTACCGTGTGAAAGCGGCTGTAGTGTTAGGATTGCCTGTTTATGCTTCGCTTGCAGATAAATCGAATGAGATGAAGGATTCGGGAATACCGGTAGCCGGAACCCTGGATGATCTTTTAAAGCAGGTGGATGTAATAGTTGATTGCACACCGAAAGGCATCGGTGCAAAAAATCTTGAGCTTTACAGGAAAGCTGGTGTTAAGTCCATTTATCAGGGCGGCGAAAAACATGAGCTTACCGGACACTCGTTTGTGGCTCAGGCAAATTACGAAACGGCTTTGGGACGTGATACAACACGTGTGGTCTCCTGTAACACAACCAGTACTGTCCGCACACTTACAGCATTGCGTAACAGCGGGTTGCTTAAAAAGGCACGCGGTGTATTAATCAGACGCGCGACTGATCCATGGGAATCGGACCATAGCGGGATTATGAACACCGTAGTACCGGAGCCGCATATCCCAAGCCATCAGGGTCCCGATGCGCAAACGGTAGTACCCGAGCTGGATGTGATAACATTAGCGGCTAAAGCGTCGCACACACAAACCCATAACCATTACTGGGTTGTGGAACTTACCCGTGAGGTTAGCCGCGAAGAAGTTTTGGAAGCATTCAAAGCAGCACCACGTATAGCATTTATAAGGATGAGTGACGGGATTGTAGCACTTAACAGCACAATAGAATTGATGAAAGATTTGGGACGCCCGCGTGGCGATATGTGGGAAGTTGCTTTATGGGAAGATGTTTTAACCGTTAACGGTAACGAAGTTTATTACACTTACCAGGTTTATAACGAAGCAATAGTAGTACCCGAAAGTATAGATGCAATTCGTGCATTAACAGGTACGGTAAAGAACGGAAAAGACTCGATTAAGATTACAGACGAAGCTATGGGAATCCGGAAGGATTTTCTAATCAAATAGTTGTTTGTTTGATTTTGTCGGTGTGATATCCCGTTCCGTTTTCTTTTGAATTAGTATGAGGAAGTTTAAATGAGCTGAGGTAATTATGAGTATCAATTATCAAAAAATAGCTGAAGAAATATTGGATTTTGCCGGTATAAAAATTAATGGCAATGCTCCGTGGGATATTCAGGTTCATAATAAAGATTTTTTCAGAAGAGCTGTTACCGAAGCTGAACTCGGCATCGGTGAATCTTATATGGACGGCTGGTGGGATGCTGAAAGTATCGACGAGATGACTACCAAAATCATTATCGCTAAGCTCGATGAAAAAATTCGTTTGAAGTATTCGATTCTGCTCAAACTTTTTATGGCAAATGTTTTCAATTTGCAATCGAAACGGAGAGCGTACATTATCGGCAAAAAGCACTACGATTTAGGCAATGATTTTTTTCAAAGTATGCTTGATAAAAGAATGAACTATAGCTGTGCGTACTGGCAAAACGCAGGCAGCCTGGATGAAGCCCAGGAAAACAAGCTGGAACTTATTTGCAGGAAGCTTTACCTCGAACCCGGAATGAAAGTACTGGATATTGGCTGCGGCTGGGGTGCTTTCGGGAAGTATGCTGCCGAAAAATACGGAGTGGAAGTTGTTGGAATCACCGTTTCGAAAGAACAGGTAAATCTCGGTAAAAAATTGTGCGAAGGTTTGCCGGTCGAATTCAGACTGATGGATTATCGTGACCTAAATGAGCAGTTCGATAGAGCAGTTAGTGTCGGTATGATTGAACACGTCGGCTATAAGAATTACAGAACATATTTTGAAGTCGCTTACAGATGCCTTAAAGATAACGGCTTATTTCTTCTTCATACAATCGGTAATATTAAATCCGTGAAATCAATCGATCCCTGGACGCATAAATATATTTTCCCGAACGGGATGCTTCCTTCCGTTGCTCAGATTGGTAAAGCCGTTGAAAATCTTTTTGTGATTGAAGATTTGCACAACTTCGGAGTTGATTATGACAAAACCTTAATGGTTTGGTACAACAATTTTAAAAACAACTGGAACCGGATAAGTGATAAGTACAACGAGCGTTTTTACAGGATGTGGAAATATTTTCTTGTTTCGTCCGCCGGCACTTTCCGATCGAGACGTAATCAACTCTGGCAGATTGTTTTATCGAAAGACGGGTTACCCGGTGGTTACCAATCGATCCGGTAATGTTTTCAAGGTGCATCATATAACAACTAAATAAACCAAAGTGGCATACTATGAAATTATTTAAGTTTAAAGTACCGAAAACACATTGGCGACCGCCTCCGAAATGGTCGAAGAAAAATTCCCCGATGCACATTATCGATGCGTTAAACGTTACAATAGCAATGGGTATAGTAGGAATACTTGCCGTGATATTTAATATGCCTCTGATATTTCCCTCGCTTGGTGCAACGGCTTATTTATTCTTTGCCCATACTCACGAACACCAGGGGCAAATGAAGAATGCTTTTTTCTCACATCTATTCGGTGCTATTATCGGTTTAGGAATGTTTAAACTTGTTATCGTTGATTTCGGCAACCAGCATGCAATATCGGCTTTGGAAATCATATTAAATGAAAAAACATTCTCTCCCGGTATTCTCTGGTGGTACGTAGTTGCATCGGCATTATCAATCGGCTTAACCCAGCTAATTATGGTTACCACCGGAACAGAGCATTCTCCCGCAGGTTCAACAACTCTTATTTTTTCGTTGGGTCTGTTTCAGCATCTATGGGAACTCGGTGTGCTGATGTCAGGTGTTTTATTACTTATTATTTGCGCCGAAATTCTAAACAGACTAACCGGTTTTATTCCGGTTGTTAAATCGTTGAATAATAAAGATGATCCTTAAAACCCGGTAATCAATAAACAGAGTTACTTCATTCGTCGCCGCCAAAATAGTTATTTACGGATAATTAAAAACTTTGTACATAATATTTCAGTTAACACCTCGCAATTCATCCCGATTACACATTGGTAGCAGCAAATCAATTCAATTTCTTAAAACGTAATTAAAATATTTAAATAACCGGCATAAACGTTTGTCCGAACTTTCGAATAACGGCTGAATACATAACATCTTACAATGGCACGTGGTTTGGCTATTAGACTGGACAAATTTAATAAATCTAAAAAAAATAATAGCGGATGATTTAGTTAGAGATGAAAAGAATGTAACGATAAAGTTGAAAATGTATCTGCTCACGAATTAACAATAACGGTATCGTGAGCAATAAAAGATAAAGTTATAAATAATTGGTTAAGAAAGGAGCTTTAAAATGACACACGATCCAGTATGTGGTATGGAAATTAAAGATACCGCCAAAGCCGAAACCGTTGAGTATAAAGACAAAAAATATTATTTGTGCTCGACGATGTGTAAAAACAAGTTTTTAGAAAATCCTGAAAATTACGTTAAGAAAGATGATGGCGAAGGACATAATAATCACGAACACCATCATCATCATTAAATTGAATTCTTAGTACAGGTTTTTCTTTTAAACGGAAATTCAACGTTTTAAAATCAGCGGTAAGCTGAATTGCCGGAATCCATCTAAATTAACAGGTGATTGTTATGAATGGATTAGCTAAAATAATAATTAAATATAGATGGGTAGTAATTGGTTTAATTACGGCTGCAACTATATTTTTTGGCTGGCGTGCTTCGAAGATCGAACTGAATGCGGATTTTTCAACATATCTGAATCAAAGCGATCCTCTTGTAGAACGGTATAACCGTATCGGTGAGGTCTTTGGAAGCAATACAATCGGTATCGCACTAATATCTTCCGACAACATCTTTTCCGGAGAAACACTACAGCTTATTAAAGAACTTACAAATGCTTACGCAGATGTCGATGGAATAAGCTATGTAACAAGTCTTACGAATGTAATCGATTTTAAAAAGACGGAATGGGGTTTGGAAGTAGGGAAGCTTTTGAACAGGGAAGTTATTCCGCAGTCGGATGCAGAATTGGAAAAGCTGAAAAATTATGTGATGAGCAAAGACCGGCTTGTCGGTAATCTTATTTCTTCCGACGGAACTATTGCTGCCGTTATTATTAAGTTCGATAAAAGCGGTGATAAAAGTGAAATTACAACTTCAATAAAAATTAATGAAGTTACCGACAAAATATTAGCTTCGATGCCTTCCTCTTCAAATGCTAAAATTTATTTCGGCGGAATGCCCTTCCTGGTTTTTAACATGACTACTCTTATAACCGATAACTTTACCGTTCTGACTCCATTAATGATTTTATTCCTGCTTGTGGTGCTTTATCTCGGTCTTCGCCATTGGGCGGGAGTTGTCTTCCCGATGCTTGTTGTACTGATCAGTATAATCTGGACAACAGGCATTATGAACCTTATCGGATTGAAGTTCAACCTGCTGACGGGAATTATGCCGGTTATTCTTTTGGCGCTGGGAAGTGCCGACGGAATACATCTATTGAAACGCTATTACGAAATCAGGAGGAAGGGAACTTCGGCAGTTGATGCCGCTATAGGAACTTACAGCGAAATGGGATTGCCGATTTTGCTTACAACAATCACTACTATGGTCGGTTTTGCTTCGCTTGTAATTTCGGATTTCTCCGTTATTAAGGAATTCGGATTGTTGACTGCACTCGGAATGCTGGTTGCACTTCTGACCACTGTAACGTTGCTTCCGGCGTTGCTTTCCTTCGGCATCAAGCCGCCCAAACTGAAAGAGAAAAAAGTTACCGGCGGCTTTATGAATAAGGTCGGGTTGCTTATATATAAGCATCCGCTCGCTGTAGTAATCAGCAGTGGTATAATTATTATCGTTTCGGCATTTGCTATCCCGTTGATTAATAAAGACGTTGACTGGACTCTGTGCCTTCAAAAGGGAAGCAGTCCCTACCATGCCGAAATGTTACTCAGAGAAAAATTCGGCGGTTCGCTCCCGGTTGATATAGTAATCGACGGCGATTTGAAAGATCCCGCAGTTCTTCATATGATGAGACTTTTTGAACAGAAGCTCGAATCAATTCCCCGTTTGAGCAAGTCGCAATCGATTGCATCGATAATTGCCGAAATGAACAGTGTGATGAACGACAGGTATTCAATCCCGAATCAACGGCAGGGAATAAGCAACCTTTGGTTCCTTATTGAAGGTGAAGATATGGTCGATCAGATAACGGCTAAGAATGATAAAGAAGCGTTGCTCAGTGCCAAGCTTGATACCTGGCATACGGAATATCTTGTTAAAGCAGTGGATTCGGTTAAGAGTTTCCTTAAAACAATTCCGAAAGAGATTGCGGTAATTGATTTGAACAAAGTTCCGGATAACGCTAAAACCGGATTGATTAAATTAAAACGGGATGAAATCTATAATTCTTTACGCTGGACTCTGCTGAAATATGGAATTACTCCCAACGAAAATAAGCTTGAAGAGATTGTAAATGATGCCATTAATTCTTCAGCCGGTGAAGATATAAATGCACGAATTCAAAATGCTGTTGCTGAATATCTTAAAAGTCCCCAGGCAGAAGTTGAACTCAATACAAATTCGGTTAACCGTTTAAGTTCTTCAATAGCAAAGTTGGCTGATGAAAAATCGTATCCCGATTCCGCGCAATTGTATGTAGCTATTCTTTCCGGAATAAAAATCGATAAAGTCGATGCCGGATTTTTGGCTGCCTCGCTCGAAGGAATTATTAAAGATACTTTTGGCGAAAGCCGCATTCAAAAATCGATAGCAAAAATTTATTCGCTTGCACCGATCGGTTTAACTTCTGACATTAATTTTAAAAGAGATATCAAAGGAGTATTGTGGGGAGTTAATGAAAACTATCTTTACACCGGCTACCCCGAAGCGAAAAATTTATTGGGAGAAAATAGCAGTTCAATTGTAAGAACAGTTAAGTGGAATTTTTATAATGCAGGTATGCCTTCGGTTTTAAGTCAGATGGAAGCGGAATTAACACCGACACAAACGAAAAGTCTTTTAATAACTTTAATATTTGTTGTGATAATTCTTTCGCTGTTGTTCCGGTCTTCTTTAGTCGGCTTCCTGGCAGTAATACCGATAATTCTAACAATATTAATAAACTTTACGGTAATGGGCTTCGGCAATATCGGTCTTGATTCCTTCACTTCTATGATTGCTTCGATTGCAATAGGACTGGGCATCGATTACGCAATCCATTTTACATCGAGGTTCAAAAAGGAATTGAAGGACGAAGGCGACATTCTTAAAGCGCTTCAAAACACTTTGGGTACAACAGGTGTTTCCATACTTACAAATGCTTTATCAGTCGGACTCGGATTCATCGTTCTGCTTGCTGCAGGCGGACAGCATATAAGAAGGTTCGGCGGTTTAACTTCGTTAACGATGATAGTGAGTGCAATATTAACTCTTACGCTTCTTCCATCCTTGTTCATTCTGATAAAGCCGAAGTTTGTAAAGGTTTTTACAAAAGAGGAAGAGCAAAAAGAAAAATTGGATACGCGGACCGAATTAGAGGTTCAATAAAGTAATCCCGATTTATAAAGGAGAATAAAAATGTTTAATAAAATATCACAAATACCGGCGATGAATACCGGCAGGAAGATTACAGCGGGCAAAAGAGTATACCGGATGTTATTAGCAACAGTATTCTTAATATTAACTACCGTTGCTAATGCACAAACCGGTAACGAAATTCTTGCCAAAGTAGATTCGGTGATGAATGCGCCTAAAGATATGACCGCGATTGAAAAGATGACGCTGATAGACAAAGACGGTTCACAAAAAGAACGCGATACAAAAATATACCAGAAGGGAAGCGAATGGCGGTTAGTAAGATTTCTTTCGCCGGCGGATGTTAAGGGTGTAAGTTTCTTAAGATTGGCATCGGACCGCCTTTATTTATATCTGCCTGCATTTCGTAAGGTAAGGCGTATAGCTTCTTCTGTTAAGAACGAAAACTTTATGGGAACCGATTTTTCCTACGAAGATATGTC
>JAJRSV010000438.1 GCA_024278655.1 Bacteroidota bacterium
AAAAAAGGAACTGCGTTAACAGTTCCTTTTAAATAAAGTTAATTGAATTGCTTTGTGAAGTTTACTTTTGATTCGAACTCTTAAGTAGCATTTTTTTTACGGAAGATTCTTATATACATCTCTACGATGGCTAACTCTGATTATTAGAATTATCAGGTTATTTTTCTCAACAGAATAAAGTATTCTATAATTGCCAACTCTGATTCGATAGGTTATTTCGGCTCCGATAATTTTTCTACAACCGGTTGGATACGGATTTTTTACTAAATCTTCTACTGCATCTATTACCTTTAAAATAACATCTTTAGGTAACTTTTTAAGCTCTTTCCTTGCGGAAGATTTCCATCTGATTTTATATGAGCCCATCTTTTTTTAGCTCATCAAGTAATTTCTTATGAGATATTGTTGGCTCATCTTTCCTTTCCGCTGCTGCTACCAAATCATCAATATCTTCAAGTAATTCTTTAAATTCCTTTATCGGAATTATTACAGACTTTTTCCTTCCTTTTTTATCGGTAATATATTCCGGATGTAATTCTTTAAATTTAGTCATAATTATACTTCCCAAACTTGTTGCAATTCATTTTAATGAATGATAGTTGACACTAATTACTCCTTGATAATGAAGATAAAATATCTAAAAGAAACTATAATTGCAATTTAAAAATCCAACTATTTAATCTCTTTTCGTTTTAATATTTTCCATTAGGAAATAATATACAGCAAACTCACTATTAAATTAAACGGAATATTTATTTTAGAAATTAATCAAACAAAAAAAAGGACAGCGTTAACAGTTCCTTTTAAATAAAGTTAATTGAATTGCTGCGAGAAGATTGCTTTTAGTTTTTGGCTTTATAACCGATGTGATAAAGTAAAATAACAATTATAATTGCTTAAGGAAATTTTCGATAAATTTCTTTTCGGTGGAGAATTCTTTCACAGATAACCTTGCCTCTTTTTATTTGCATACCCAATCTGTAGTTCCCAAACCGAACCTTTTAATAATTCGGATATCCATTTAACTTTTTAATTTTTTCACTTTGACTGATTGATTCAAATTCCTGTAATTCTTCGAACACAAAATGTTCTATATTTTCTCTGGTTTTTGATGGTATTTTGGAAAGTTCTTTTAGAAATTTTTTACGGTACTCGACTATCAATTTGCCTTCCTTAAACGGGAATAATATCGCTTTGCTTTTTTGATATCTAAAATCTCATCGTCCTCATTCTCTTTCATTAAATGATACAGAGAATAATTTTCCATTATTTCTTCAATCTTATTGAATGTTTTGATATCAATTTGAACGGCAATTTTCCTGTTTTTTTCGTCAACTATATATTTTCTTTTTATTTTTTCCATTTTCTGCCTGATAATTAATTCATTGTTAATTCAAACCTATAACTCTCAAAGTAAATTCGCAAGTTATAAGTATATATTTAACGCAACTGAGGGAATGGTTAATTCATAAGCCGAATAAAAGAATTTTTGGAAATATTAAAGAGGTATTATTGATATTTGAAAGAGATACAAAAAAAAGGAACTGCGTTAACAGTTCCTTTTAAAAAGCATACGCAGCTTTTGTAGTTAGTCTTTTTTCTTTTTCGGCTTGTAACCGATGCGATGAAACGGATTAACAACGCTCGAAGTAATGTTACGTAAATGAGCATTGATTCTCTTCAGCGATCTGAAGTAAAGAGCAAGTGCAACCGCGCTTCCGCTTGAGATTGAAGGGTCTTCTCCTTTTACAAGCGACATAAGATTCTGATCGCTTACTTTGCTTATCCATTTGTACTCTTTTATCAGTTCCCTGCCCGCTGTTTCATCCGCCGCTTTGAACACTTCGATAGTGCGTTTAAAATTATCCTCAACGCCTTCTTCAATCCTCAGCAGGTCATCTTCAAATCTGCCTCCGTGAAGCCGCTGCGGATGGTTCATTGCAATCTCCACAATATTCTTCGTATAGTCACCGATTCTTTCAATATCGATTACAATACTCACAAGCACAAGTCCCGAGCTTAACTGTGCACCTTCAGTCATTACCAAATGGTTAAAAACATCTTTGCGAACCTCGCGCTGATATTTATTTACTTCGCTGTCTTCGTCGTAGATATCAATTTCAACGCGGTTATGTTCCGTTTTTCGCAGGACTTCCTTCGCCTGCAGGAACATCTTAAAAGTTAAATCGAGCATATCGTATGAACGGTGGAACGCCCTGTCCATCAACGAACTCGATCTGAAAACCGATATTATTTCTTTAATCATTTTACTTACCTCAGTTTGCTAAAAAAATCACCAATAATGGAATTATAAAAAACAGCACTAAGACATAAAGCACGGGAATAATTTTACTTCGTGTTGAATACTCTGCAAACTTACGTGCTAATGTTGTCGGTACTATTTTCAAAGGCCACCAAATTACTATACCGCAAATATTAAACATTAAATGGGAAAAAGCTACTACTACAGCCGCAATATTTCCGGTAACCAAAGCCGCAAGCATTGCCGTAACGGTTGTGCCTATGTTAGCACCCAGAGTGTATGGGAATATCTGCATCAGAGTCAGCAATCCTGCACCCGCCATAGGAACAACCAGCGAAGTTGTAATGGAACTGCTTTGCACAAGAATGGTCAGCAGTATTCCAACTGTAAAAGCTCTTGCACCGGTTTTAAATAAAAATTTATCGAACCATCCTTTTGCCCGCGATACAACCAGAATTTTAAGCGACGATACCATATACTTTAGCGAAGCAAACAAAATTAAAAGCGAAATGATAAACAATAACCAGGGCAAATCGTGCAGCGGATCTTTAAGAACTTCCACAAGCGGTTTTGTTATTGCTTTAACCGGACTCAAAAACTTCAACCCGCCCATTCCCTGAAACATAACCTCCAGCTTATAGGAAAGAATTCCTAAAAAGTTGGTTGTTATTTGCAGCGGAAAGAGAATCAGCACAGAAAGGAAATTAAAAAAGTCATGCACAGTTGCAGCGGCAAAAGCTCTTTTAAACTCATTGCTACGGTTAATCTGCGGAAGTGCAGCAATAGTGTTCGTTATCGATGTTCCGATGTTTGCACCCATAATAATAGGAATTGCC
>JAJRSV010000439.1 GCA_024278655.1 Bacteroidota bacterium
ATTATCAGTCTGCCGATGCCGGACGGAAGTTTTGAAAGATTTAAAGTTGTTGAATCGCCGGTAATGGCTGAAGAATTAGCCGTTAAATATCCGAACATAAAAACTTATCTCGGACAGGGAATTGACGACGGCACTGCCACTCTTCGTTTCGATATAACACAGCTCGGCTTTCATGCAATGATACTTTCGGCAAGAGGCAATGTTTACATCGATCCTTACAGCAAAGGCGATGTTGAATACTATATTTCTTATTACACGAAAATGAACAGACCAACCGAAGATGCACTTAATTTTACCTGCGAGTTACTCGGTGAAGATTCGGAATCGGCACAGCAGTTAAGAGACCTGATAGCTATGGGATTGGATACACCCACAGGACCGGAACTGAGAACTTACAGATTAGCATTAGCCGCAACGGGAGAATACACTATTTATCATGGCGGAACTGTTGCCGACGGTTTGGCTGCGGTTGTGGTTGCCGTTAACCGTGTTACCGTAGTTTACGAAAAAGATTTTGCAATAAGAATGGAACTCGTTGCCAATAACGATTTATTGATTTATACCGATCCTGCTTCGGACCCTTACTCAAACTACGACGGTTTTACTATGCTTGCGCAAAGTCAAACTAACGTCGATAATGTTATCGGAAGTGCTAATTACGATATAGGGCATGTATTCAGTACCGGCGGAGGCGGAGTTGCTTATCTTGCAGTAGTTTGTGTTAACAATTTCAAAGCACGCGGAGTAACCGGGCTATCGAACCCGATAGGCGATAATTTTTATATCGATTATGTTGCTCACGAAATGGGACATCAGTTCGGAGGCAATCATTCGTTTAACGGGAATGCAAATGCCTGCGGCGGCGGAAACCGGAACGGCTCAACCGCTTATGAACCGGGCAGCGGAAGCACAATTATGGCTTACGCCGGAATATGCGGGAATCAAAACCTGCAGCCGCACAGCGATGATTATTTCCACAACGTTTCATTCGTTGAAATTGTTAATTATACCAACTTCGGTACCGGTAACAACTGTGCACAGATAACCAACACCGGTAACAACCCTCCCGTTGTTGATGCAGGAACGGGCGGCTATGTTTTACCGGTTGGTACTCCCTTTATGCTAACCGGTTCGGCTACCGACGCCGATAACGATACTCTTACTTACTGCTGGGAAGAATATGATTTGGGACCTCCCGGACATCCGGATAATCCTTCGGGCAATGCACCTATTTTCCGCAGCTTTCTTCCAACAATTGAATCATCACGGATTTTTCCGAAGTTAGATGACCTTCTAACAAACTCTCATACAATCGGTGAACTTCTTCCAACTTATGCACGCGATTTAAAATTCAGACTAACCGTTAGAGATAATTATGCCGGAAGCGGCGGAGTTGATTACGATGAAATTACAATGACGGTTACCGATGCAGCCGGACCGTTCCTGGTTATCTCACCGAACACAAATGTTACATGGCAGGGCAACACGGTAAAGACAATTACATGGGACGTTGCAAATACAAGTGTTGCACCGGTTAACGCAACCGAAGTAAACATACTTCTTTCAACCGACGGCGGTTATACCTGGTCTTTTGTTCTTGCATCCAACACTCCAAACGACGGTGTTGAAGACCTGCTTATTCCAAACGAACCGACAACTCAGGCAAGAATAAAAGTTGAAGCGGCGGGTAACATCTTCTTCGATCTTTCGGACGAAGACTTTACAATTGAAGATAACATAGTCCCTGTTGAATTAACCGCATTCTTTGCTCTTCGTGTAAAAGACGGAGTTAAATTAACCTGGACAACCGCAACCGAGCTGAACAATTCAGGTTTCGAAATAGAAAGAACTTACGGCAGCGAAAACAACTGGACTAAAATAGCATTTGTTGAAGGTAACGGTACAACAACCGAAGTTAAAGCCTATACTTACACCGACCGTGATGTTAACTCGGGAAGATATCTTTACAGGTTAAAGCAGGTTGATTACGACGGCACATATTCTTACTCACCCACTGTTGATGTTGATGTTGACGTTCCGGAAGTTTACGTGCTTACTCAAAATTATCCGAATCCGTTTAATCCGTCGACAACCATAAAATTTTCCTTGCCGGTCGATTCGAAAATAACCATACAGCTCTACAACTCTTTGGGCGAAGAGATAGAACAGCTTGCAGAAGGAAACTACAGCGTCGGTTATCACGAAATTAATTTCGATGCTTCGAATATGACAAGCGGTGTATATTATTACACATTAACCGCACAGGGCAACGACGGAAGCACATTCGTTTCCACACGTAAAATGGTTCTTCTAAAATAAAATCGCTTTGTAATCACTTCACTTTCATTTGGATTGCTGTTTAAATGATGTTGTCATTTGAACAGCAATCCTCATCTCTTAATATTATAAGGTTAATAATCTTATAATCAATAAACTTTATCAATTGTGAAAATAATTATATAGCATTCATTTAAAAAATTTTAATCGATCATCTGTAATAATTATTATTACACCATTTTAGGAATAATGATTATACCCGCTTAATTACGCTTATATTAGTTTACTGCTGACCTTAATACATACTTTCTATTTTTCTTAGGAGGATATATACATGTCTGATTACGTAAAAAGCTTAATGCAAGAAGTAAAAGCAAAGCATCCCGGCGAGCCGGAGTTTCACCAGGCGGTGGAAGAAGTTGCCGAATCACTTACACTGGTAATGGAACGACATCCCGAATACCGTGCGGCAAAAGTTTTGGAAAGAATAATTGAACCGGAAAGAATTATTATGTTCCGCGTGCCGTGGATTGATGAACAGGGCGAAGTGCATATTAACATCGGTTACAGAATTGAAATGAACAGTGCAATCGGTCCGTATAAAGGCGGTCTCCGTTTTCATCCTTCGGTGAACCTGAGCATCCTCAAATTCCTCGCGTTTGAGCAGGTGTTCAAGAACAGTTTAACTTCACTGCCGATGGGCGGTGGAAAAGGCGGTTCGGATTTCGATCCGAAGGGTAAAAGCGATTTGAAGATTATGAGATTCTGCCAGGCGTTTATGAGTGAGTTATTCCGTCACATCGGACCGAACACTGACGTTCCCGCTGGCGATATCGGCGTGGGCGGAAGAGAAATCGGTTACTTATTCGGACAGTATAAAAAATTAAGAAACGAATTCACCGGCGTATTAACCGGTAAAGGTTTGAACTGGGGCGGTTCGTTAATAAGACCCGAAGCTACCGGTTACGGCTCGGTTTACTTTGCATCCGAAATGCTTGCTACCAGAGGCGACAACCTTGAAGGAAAAGTTTGTCTCGTTTCCGGTTCGGGTAATGTTGCACAGTACACCGTTGAAAAGATTAATCAGCTCGGTGGTAAAGTTGTTACTCTTTCCGATTCGAACGGATACATTTACGATGAAGAAGGTATTAACGATGAGAAATTAAAATTCGTAATGGAACTTAAAAACGTCCGCCGCGGAAGAATTAAAGAGTACGCCGATAAATATAAAAACGCAGTTTATACTCCTGTCGATCCTAACCTGGATTACAACCCGTTATGGAATCACAAAGCCGACTGCGCATTCCCGAGTGCAACTCAAAACGAAATAAACGAGAAAGATGCACAGAACCTGTTGAACAACGGTGTGTTCCTTGTTTCCGAAGGTGCTAACATGCCTACAACTCTCGAAGGCGTTAAGCTGTTCCTCGATAACAATGTTCTTTACGGACCTGCAAAAGCAGCCAATGCCGGCGGTGTTGCAGTTTCGGGATTAGAGATGGCACAGAACAGTATGCGCTATGCATGGACACGTGAAGAAGTTGATAATAAATTAAGACAGATTATGAAGAACATTCATAAAACCTGTGCAGATACTGCTGAAAGATTCGGCACTCCGGGTAATTATGTTAACGGTGCTAACATCGGCGGTTTCCTGAAAGTTGCAGATGCAATGCTCGATCAGGGTATTGTATAGTTGTTCTTTGATGACATAAATGCCTCCTCCTCCCATGTCATCATATTTGGCGAAGTAAAATATTCTAATTGCGGATTTACTTCGCCAATCTTTTTTTAAACCTTATCCCAACGCTCTCAAAAAAAACATTAGTATATTGTTTTCAATCTGATAGTAGTATACAAATAAGCCGTCAAACAATAAATTTATTTAAGAATAAATTCTTAATATATTTAACCATCAAAGAATTAAAAACAATTATTAAATGAATTATCTTCCGGCATTAACAAACGAACCACAGGAAATGTGGAAGGAGCAGGGTTACTGGAAACGCTTTCAGGGCTTCCAGGATTTAATGCGCTTCCGCATAAGGGATATTCTTTTAGTCTCCAGTCTTTACGATCTTTACCTCTTCGAAGAAGACGGACGCCTTTACGAACTTATCCGTAAAGAATATCACGGACTAAACTTAAGTCACTCACCCGAATTAACGAGAGTATCGAGCGGACGCGATGCAATTAACATCGCTAAAGAAGAAAAGCGTTTCGACTTAATTATCACTACGCTGCACATCGAGGATATGCAGGCAACTCATTTTGCAAAGATGGTAAAGTCATCCGGCTTGGATATACCGATTGTACTGCTTGCACTCGATAACCGGGAACTCAAATCGATTACACTTCATCCCGAGATATCGGTCTTCGATAAAGTATTTTTATGGACCGGCGATTACAGGATAATTCTCGGAATAATAAAATATCTTGAAGATAAAGCGAATGTGGAGCACGACAGTAAAGTTTTCGGAGTTCAGAATATAATTCTTATAGAAGATAACGTACGCTATTACTCCTCTTTCCTTCCCATTATTTACACCGAGCTGCTAAAGCAAAGTCAACGATTGATTGAAGAAGGCGTGAACCTTTCGCATAAATTTTTAAGAATGCGTGCAAGACCGAAAATACTTTTGTGCTCAACTTACGAAGAGGCGTGGAATTACTACAAAAAGTATCAGGACCTTGTGCTCGGAATAATTTCGGATATTGCTTTTCCGAAAAAGGGCAAGCTTAATCCGAAAGCGGGAATTGAATTTGCAAAGCAGGTAAAAAAACGGCATCCCGATATTCCGATTGCGCTAACATCAAACAATCCCGAGAACGAAAAGATTGCACGAAAGGCAGGCGCTTCGTTCCTGCTCAAAAATTCGCCAACGCTTATATCGGAATTACAAAAATTCATGAACGAAAATTTCGGGTTCGGTGATTTTATTTTTAAAACTCCCGACGGTAAAGAAGTAGCCCGTGCATCCGATCTTAAATCGCTTGAAGAATGTTTAAAAGTTGTTCCCGGCGAAAGCATAAGATATCATGGCGAAAGAAATCATTTTTCGAACTGGCTTAAGGCAAGAACCGAGTTCTGGCTTGCTCATAAATTACGACCGCGAAAAATATCTGACTATGCGAACGATGAGGAATTGAGGAAAGACCTCGTCGAATCGCTGCACAATTACCGCACACTAAGGCAGCGTGGCATTATAGAAGACTTCAACAAAGAAACATTCGACCCAGAAAGCAGCTTTGCACGTTTGGGCGGCGGTTCGCTCGGCGGTAAAGCCAGAGGTTTGGGTTTCTTAAATTCGCTGATTAATAACTACAACGTATGCGATCAGTTTAAAGATATAAGAATTTTTGTTCCGCCTGCTGTTGTTATAGGCACCGACGTGTTCGATGAATTTATGATTTCGAACGACCTGATGGAGTTTGCACTTAACTGCGATGACGATGAAGAGATAACCGAACAGTTTCTTGCAGCCAAAAAATTTCCCGAAGATATTCTGAAGGAGCTTGCCGGATTCCTGGAAATAATAAAAACACCGCTTGCCGTGCGGTCTTCAAGTTTGCTGGAAGACTCTCAGTATCATCCGTTTGCCGGAGTTTACCAGACATACATGATTCCCAATAACAATCCCGATTTATTAACACGGCTCAACGAGCTGCTTACGACAATTAAACGTGTTTATGCATCCACTTATTATCAAAACGCAAAAGACTACTTAAGAATAACCGCTTACCGCTCGGAAGAAGAAAAGATGGCAGTAATTATCCAGAAGATGGTGGGTCACAAATACGAAAACAGGTTTTATCCCAACTTTGCCGGTGTAGCAAAATCGTATAATTACTATCCGTTGCCTCCGCAAAAATCCTCGGATGGAATTGCCTCTGTTGCGTTGGGATTGGGCAAGTATGTTGTTGAAGGCGGAAATGCCGTTAGGTTCTGTCCGAAATATCCTGAAGACCTCGTGCAGTTTTATTCAGTCAAAGAAACGCTCGAAAACAGTCAGCGCTACTTTTTTGCTCTGAAGACAGATGAGAAAATGGATTACAGCGATCTCGTTCACGACCTTTTGGTTAAAAGTTACGATCTTTCGGTTGCTGAAAAGGACGGGACTCTTACCTATGTCGGCGGTACGTACTCAATAGATAACGATGTTATTTACGACGGGCTTTCCCGCAGCGGAACACGCGTTGTAACGTTCGGACCGATTCTTAAAAACAAACTTTTCCCGTTACCTCAAATACTACAATTGCTTTTGGATATAGGCACGTGGGGCATGGGTTCCCCGATTGAACTGGAGTTTGCAGTTAATTTAAACGTACCGAAAGGTGAACGTAAAGAATTCGGTTTGCTGCAGATGAGACCGCTGGTAGTTAAACACGAAGAAGAAGAATTAAAAATAAGCACTTCGAAAAAGGAAGACCTTATTTGCCACAGCAAGCAGGTGTTGGGTAACGGAATTATAGATGATGTGTACGATATTTTGCTTGTAGATTATCATCACTTCGAAAGAGCAAAAAGCCGCGAGGTTGCTGCAGAAATTAATATGTTCAATCATAAAATGCTTAACGAAGACAGACCTTATCTGCTTATAGGCGTAGGCAGATGGGGTTCTCTCGATCCATGGTTAGGCATTCCGGTTACCTGGGAACAGATTGCCGGAGCAAAAGCAATTGTAGAAACAAACTTTAAGGATATGTCGGTTAAACCATCGCAGGGTTCGCACTTCTTCCAGAACCTCACTTCGTTTTCAGTAGGTTACTTTACTGTAAACGAAGGACAGGGATTTATTGACTGGGATTGGCTTTTAAGCATTAAGCCGGCGGAGAAAAAATATTACACGAGACTTTTGCATTTCGACCAGCCGGTTATTATAAAGATGAACGGGCATAAAAACGAAGGCATAATTCTTAAACCCGAAGTATCAAAAAAATAGAACCGAATTTTATTTCCGTTTTGTTTGATACTGCAAAAGCTGCGGTTTCGAAAATTATTACCCGCCGAGAATTTCCGCAAACGGTATTTTTTTCTATCTGCAGCTTGATTTAAAATCAGAGAAGTTTATCTTTAAAACGCAATTCATCATTATTAACTGAGGAGGATGGTAATATGAAAATTTTCACATTTCTTTTATTTCTTTTTATTGCGGGTATTCTTTGGGGACAGGATTATTCATACCTCGATAACAACCGCGGTACATCTATGGAACCGATACTCGCATCAGCAGATCCTTTAATCAAAGAGATTGAGGATAAAGATTTTGAAATTGTCCGGATGGAATTCGATATAGTCAAAACAAAAAAAACCACCTACCGGAATTTGTACAAGGGCTGGACTTACGGTATTGCGGCATTCGGTGATTACAGAATCAAGGATATAGATCTTACTGTTTATAAAGAGAAAAAAGGGAGATGGGTAAAAATTGAGGAAGACGCCGAAGACGATGATGTTGCAACAGTTAGTATTAAACCACGCACCGACGGTAAGTACAAAATCGTAATTTCGGTTTACGAATTTAACAGAGGTTACGGCGTAGGACACTACGGACTGCTGATCTTCCACGAATAAACGCTAACGTATTTTGAGTGGGAGGAGAATTCAGTTTTTCGGATTGTTCAAATCCCAGTTGTAAGAAAGATACGCGACCTTCCACTCATCTATATTTTTCCTGATATCATCTGCAACCTGTTTACTTAAGTATTGCAAAACATAAAGTAATATTTCCTGTTCACTGTTTCCGAAATCATCATCGTACCAATCAAGAATTTTGGATAAGTAAGCTGTTCTGTTTTTCATATCGAACCGGTTGCGGGTTTTATCGTTAAAAAACTTAACCGCCTGATCGAAGAGTTGTTCTTCAAGCTTAAATCCTTCAAACGATTCGTTACGTAACGGCGGACAGCTTAAAGACGCACACACAACCGCAAAGTGAATCCGGTTATCTTTGAATTCTTTTCTTAGAATGTTGTGCTCAATATCATTCAACGATATTTCCCTTCCGTTGATTACCACTTTTTCATCATCCCAAACAGTTGTGCCCAATGCGGAACCGAGATACAATCCTCCCCAGTGCAAATCGTTTATGCTTTCAACAGGATATTCATCGACAATAAATTTTAGCGTGTAAGCGTTGTAAGCATTAATCCAGAATGCCATTTTATCTTCCCTGTTTTCAAACTCATCCGGATTTGTTTCAGCCAATTGCTTAATGTACTTATCGAGTCGTTTGTCTTCCTTCAACTTTTCATAATTCACCAAACCGCTTTTCACATAGTCCTGCAGAATTTGTGTAAAAAGATTGTGATGTTCCGTTTTATTCTGTGCGTTTGCCCCCATGAATGTTAACATCAATAGAAGTATTAAAGCTTTTACAATTTGCATATTATTTATTTCCAAAATACTTGTTATAAATTTTGTCTTTATCGGAACCGGCTAAGAAGTTCATTAAATAGAAAAAGTTTTTCAACTGCATTTTAAACACCCCGACTTTCAAAAATCTCCTTGCAGATGTAATTACGTAAGCGGGGATTTTGTAAACCTTTGTTCTCTTTCTTGCTCTTCTCAGCAAATCCACATCTTCAAAAATTTTTATTGCTTCAAAGCCGTTAAGCTCATTATAAAAATCTTTTTTAATAACAATAACCTGATCGCCAAAATTTGTAAAGAACGAATCGAACCTTGTAAAATATGAGTACAGTTTTAATACGGGATGATTGTCATCGAACCTCATTCTGAACGATGCAATTTTAACCTCGTCATTTGTAAAAAGTTTATCAATCTGTTCAAAAGCATCATCCGGTAAAAGTGTATCGGCGTGAAGATAAATGAGCACATCTCCGTTCGAACAGGAAGCTCCGTCTAGCAGTTGCTTTCCTCTTCCCTTTTCGCCGATGCAAACTTTAGTGTTAAAGCTCTTTGCAATTCCTATCGTGTTATCCTTGCTTCCGCCGTCTGTAACAATCACTTCGTGATTATTACCCAAACTTTTAAGCTGTTCCAAAGTTTTACCAAGAATTCTCTCTTCGTTAAGTGTAGGTATAATAACTGAATATTTTGGCTTTTGATTAATGATACTTCCTTAATATATTAATTTGCTCAGAGAAGGTTAAATTGCATAATTACAACTTCAATATAATTTAAGAATATAACTGTCATCTGTTAGTCTTTTTTGTTTCATTCTGCTTAAATTAGCTCTCAAAAAAATCAGCAAAATTAAACGGGAAAACAATGCTAAAAGTAAAAGGAATCGATCACCTGAATCTGGATGTAAGGGATTTGGATGAAACGGTTAAGTTTTACGGCGAACTTTTCGGTTTCCGGGTAGTTAAAGATCAACCGGAAGAAAATTCTAAAATTATCGGTAATGAGAACGTAAAACTTTGTCTTTACCAGATTGACGGCTTTGACCATTACGAAAAATCGGGATTCAATCATTTCGGTTTTCACATCGAAAACTTTGATGATATTATTCAGAAATGCACCGAGATGGGAGTGGAAATATTTTACGGCGGACCGCTCAAGTGGGAAAAATCAAGCTCGGTTTATATTAAAGACCCGAACGGCTACGAAATTGAACTCGCCGAAGTATTCGGCGGCGGACTGTAACTATAAAGAATGTAAACCTTCTGACAGTATAGTCTGTTATTCCGGTTTATTTTATTGAAGAAAAAAAAACAAACGGAAACTTTGTATAAAATATTATTAAAATATTTTCAAGCTTTTCTGAAAGCATCGGTTATTTTATTAACAATTATCTCGCTTTCGGGTTCGTTGAATACTTATATTATTTATATGTATCAAAGCTCAAAAGCTGCAAGTATTAAGTGCTGTTGCGATGGAATGAGCGAGGTTCGCTGTACCTGCACATCATCTTGCTGTAATCATGTAACAGCCAATGAGAATAACGAATGTTCAATAAAAGAGCAAAGTTGTTCTGCCGGACAATCCGAAAGCAAGTTTGTGTTTTATCCTAAATATGTAACTGATGGTTATGAATACAATCTTTCAGATTACAGCGATACTGTCTTCTGTTTTCACCCGGTATTAAACATTCAACCTTTCTCAGAACCTCCTGACAAACCTCCCAAAATTTCTTAATCCACAGATTTATTTTATCTCTCAATTCCAGTCAGTTGATTATCCAATATCACTGACAGGATAAGATATGTTCGGGCTATTGTTTATGTCCACGTTCAACCGTTTGGCATTCGGCAATAGACCATTACGGTTAAATCTGTTGTTTCGACTTATAGGATATTTTATATGCATTTATATAATGGAGGTTTTTTAACATGAGTTTATCATTAATAAATTCACTTAAAAGCGGCTTGAGTTTGATAATAAAGTTTATCACTCTCATTTTGCTGATTATAATAATATTACCTTTACCCGCTTATGCTCAACCGTCGGGTACTATTACCGGCAATGTAGTGTCATCGCAAAACACTCCTCTTCCCGGCGTAAATGTTTTCCTGGCGAACACAAACCTGGGAGCAGTTAGCGATTCCGAAGGTGATTTTAAGATAACGAGAATACCTTACGGTAGTTATATTTTAACCGCCAGATTTATTGGCTACAATACATACGAAAAAGAAATTTTTATTTCCGGTAACGAAACAATAAAAGTTAATATAGTTTTAACAGAACAACCCGTAAAACTTGAAGGAATAGTTGTAACCGAATCACGCAGCGACGAAACTGCAGGAATGCTGGGAAGTTTGACAAATAAGTTTATTCAGCGTAACCCTGCAACAGTAACAGGAGAGTTGTTGAGGAATGTTTCGGGCGTTGATGCGGTACGACGCGGACCAACGGGGTTAGACCCGGTTGTAAGAGGTATGCGTGAAACCGAAGTAGGCACTTACGTTGACGGAACACGTTACTTTCCGGGCGGTGCAGCACGAATGGATTCACCATTAAGTCATTACGACCCGATGGGAATAAACCACATTCAGGTTATTAAAGGTCCGTATGCTTTAACCTGGGGAGCAGGAAATCTTACTGCTATACGTGTAGAATCTCCGCCACTTCCTCTAAGCAACAGTGGATTACTTCACGGAAAATTTATTAGCGGATATCAAACAAATATTGGCGCAGGGCTGATTGGAGCGGTTTTAACCGGTAACGCCGGCAACTTCTCATATTACATTACGGCATCATGGCGTGAAGGAAATAATTACACTTCGGGTAACGGAACGGAAGTTCCAGCAGGATTTCACTCCCGTGAAATAAGAGCAAAGCTCGGTTTTAATCTATCATCATCTTCTTCAATTATAGTATCCGGCGGTTATCAGAAACAAAACGATTTAGATTATCCGGGTAGATTACTTGATGCGAGATACTTTAATGTTTATAATTTTAATGCCCGGTATAAATTATCGCAAAATTCAGGTACACTGCGTAACCTGGAAATTATGGGTTACATTAACAACGTTGACCACTTTATGGACAATAACGGAAAACCCACTGCCTTGCCCGATTCCAACAGAATGCCGCCGTTCCCTTTACTGATTGACATTGAGACTGCAGCGAATGTAAAAGGTGGAAAGTTATCTGCGGAGTTACAACCTGACAAGATGTGGAAAATTGAACTCGGTGCCGATTTATACTCCGTAAACAGGGATGCACGAAGAAACATTTCGCGGCGTGATAACGGAATGCCGATTTTAACGGGCGACATAGTTTGGCCCGATGCAACAATTACCGATGCCGGTGTTTATACAAAAGTTGTTCATCCGCTTGGCAGCATTTTCAATGCCATAGGAACTATCAGGTTAGATTACGTAAGTGCTAATGCAAACACAGCAAGTGATTTCTTTTTGCAAAATGTTTCAGCCGATTTGAATTCAACCGAAGTTAATCTGAACGGGGCTTTAATTTTTGAAGCATATCTTAATAGGAACTGGATTATTTCATTGGGGTTCGGAACAGCTGTTCGTACTGCCGACGCAAGCGAACGGTATTCAGACCGCTTCCCTTCAAGTAAAGCACAAATGAGTGCTGAGTTTATGGGTAATCCGGCTCTTAATCCCGAAAGAAGTAATCAGGTTGATTTGTGGATTGAATCGAACTACGAACGGTTCTCACTTAACTTTAATTTCTTTGCCCGAAGAGTAAATGATTACATCACATTGAATTCAACTGATTTCCCGAAGAAGCTTCCTTTAAGTCCGCCTACCGTTTTTCAGTATGTGAACGGCGAAGCCGACTTTTGGGGCTTCGAAGCTGCCGGCGTTTTCAGCATTATTCCGTCGGTAAGTTTACAGCTCACAGCAGCATACTTGTGGGGCGAAAATACAACTATTAACGAACCATTGTTGGGAATAACACCGTTCAGGTTCGATGCGGGCTTGCGATATCAATCACCTGATAATCTGTTCTATATTGAAGGGGTCGTGCATTCTGTTTCTAGTCAGGACCGGGTAGCCGTTACATTGGGCGAAACACCCTCGGACACCTATATTACTGCCGACATAAAGAGCAGCATTACATTGATGGAACAATTTCAATTAAGCATCGGAGTTTTGAATTTGACTGATGTGAATTATGCCAATCATTTAAATGCAAAAAATCCTTTTACCGGTGAACGGGTTCCTGAACCGGGCAGAGTATTTTACTCATCAATCAGTTTTCTTTTTTGAAAAACTTTACACCGCCAGGTTAAAAGGGTTCATCTGATGGTGAACCCTTTTGGTTATATTCTCGAAATTTCGGAATAAAATCAAGTTTTGTATGTTAATCAATATTCATTGAATAAATTAATCGAAGTTAAAATACACTTTTAAAAATCAGGCACTGCGCCTTTAGGTAAACAGATGCCTCCTCCTACCCAAAAACCGGGCAGTGCCCGATGGAGAGAGATTTGAGTAGCCAAATCTCCTACAAATTTTTACCTGCTATATCCGGTATTTTATGCCCGTGGTAATAGCAAAGTAAAATACGGTGTTGTCACCGCCGAATACCGGTCCGAGCTGTATATCTGCCGGAATATACAGATTGTTCGCAACCGGGATGTTTACGCCTCCTCCGAATCTTAAACCGAAATACGGTCCGCCAGTATAAAACCACAAACTGAATCCGCCGTTGACATACGGTTTTATATTAGAACCGCTGATAGAAAAATAGTATTTAAAATAATCTGCCCATTCGATAGGGGTTGATGTTTGGGTATTAATATTCAATTCTGTACCAACCGCCATATTATTCTGAAAGATGGCTTCAACCGTTGGACCGAATTGAAAACCGACGGCACTTTCGCCACCGCCGCTTCCTACCGAAAGACCTAATCTTGCTCCAAACATCCAGTGTGTACCCTGGGCATTCACATCTGCAAACATAAATAAGCTTAACAGCGAAATAATCAGGATTATTTTTTTCATCTACAGCTCCTCTTATTTATCATTTAATTAATTTTTAACTACTGTGCTAAAGCAAACAACAACGCAATTTTGAATTGAAGACTGAATATTTTCCATGAAGCATCATCGGTTACATCGGTAAAGCCGTAAGCAAAAAATAACTCGGGGCTGATACTCATAGTTGATGCAATCGGAAATTCAACACCGCCGCCTGCTTTAATTTCGAAACGTGTACTCATATTCTCAATATCCGAAGTTTGTGATGTGCTGCCGTCATTAAACTGATATCCTTCGGGAAGATTGACGGTCCGGCTTGCCGACATACTGAATCCTATTGTCGGTCCGAGTCCGAAGAAGACTCCGGAATTTTCTAATTGGAAACGCAGCAAAGCTTCCAGGGTAAGGTAAGCGAGACTCGCATCAACGCCTATCGAAATATTATTACCGTCATCGGTTCGTGCAGAAAATGTAGTGCTGCCTGATCTGTTGTCGTAATTGAAATTAACCATCATACCAACACTGTTAGAAAACATCAATACGGTTTCGAGCCCTCCCAATAATCCAAAACCGGTTCCGCCTTTTTCCAGGTCATCACCGGAATGAAAGTTCATATTACCGCCGACACCGAGCCCCATACTAAACCTGACCTGTGAATACCCGGCAGTACTGAATAATAGAACAAGTATAACCACAGCACCCAAATATTTTTTTCTCATTTCTCCTCCTCTGAGTTGTTTAGAATTATATAAAAAACTTACTTTGCTTGTAGCTTGTAAATTGTCAAGTCTTACTAATGTTTTGGTATACAAAATAAATTGCATGCTCACACTGCACAATCACGCAAATGCGTTATTTTTATGCTTGCTGTTAATTGGTTTTATTGAGAGATTAACTTTTGAAGAATATACAGGTAAAGTAAGTTAGGGATGAGTTTATTAAACGAGGCGTTCTTTCAGCGCTTTTGCAATTGCACCGCTCCGGTTGTGCACTTCAAGTTTTTCATAAATTTTACGGATGTGGGTATCGACAGTATGAAAGCTTATAAAAAGAGTTTCGGCAATTTTCTTTTTGCTTAAACCCTTTACAAGGAGTTTAAGGATTTCTTTTTCGCGGTTTGTTAAGCCGTACTCTGTTGGTTGTGCAGTAAGCTTTTTAAAAATGTCGAGTATTTTCTTTGCGATATGTGCATCAATCGGTGCACCGCCCATTATAACACTTTGAATAGATTGTGCAATCTCTTCGGTCGATGCATCCTTCAACAGATAACCAGCCGCACCTGAGCAGATGGCTCTAAAAATATTATCATCTTCATCGTGAATGGTAAGCATAATTACTTTGGAATCGGGGCTGAGCCGTTTTATATGGGAGATGCATTCAATGCCGTTCATTCCCGGCAGCCCGATATCCAACAAAACAATATCGGGTAGCAGTTCTTTAGATTCAATATCGGAAAGCGCATCTTCTGCAGTTCCGTAGCTATGCCTGCAATACATCGATTCACTTTTGTTAAGCACATCAACAAGTGCTTTGCGGAACATACTGTTATCTTCAACTACTATTACTTCAATATTTTTACCGTTCAATTACATTCCTCACAGCAATTTATTATGCAAACGAATCTAAATTTTATAAACAAACTTTACCATCACGCATTTACGTTATTTTTAGAATTAACCTTACGGTCGTACCGCTTCCGGGAGACGAATCGATTAAGAAATCGGCGTTTATCTGCTCCGCACGGATTTTCATGTTACCAAGTCCGTTACCTTCTTTTCGGGAATCCGGTTCGAATCCCACACCGTCATCTTGTATATACATTTTTAGTTTATCCGATTCGCAGTAAAAATGTATGTCGACATTTTGGGCATTTGAATGTTTTACAATATTATTGATTGCCTCTTTAAATATCAGATAAACATTACGCTTCACTTCAGGATTGATAACCCTTTCTTCATCAACACCGTCGCTGGTAAAGTTTAAGTTCAGTTTCCCTGATAAAGGCGATATGGATTTTTTCATTCTTATTAAAAGCTCTCCGAGTTTATCCGACATTGGATTTATGAACCATACAATATCTCGAATTCTTTCGGTCGAAAGGCGCGATGTATATTTTATATTCTCAATTGCCTCTCTGGTTTCTTCACTGATATCATCGTAGGTGCTTATCATTTCGCTTATTAATGTTATGCTGCTTAAATTACTTCCTATTTCATCGTGCAAATCGGTTGCAATACGTGCACGTATTTGTTCCTTTTCGAGTTCCTTTTTAATCTCGAGAGCTTTCGCTTTTGATTCAGCCATTTCGGCGCGCAGCCGTGCTTCACGAAGATGCGCTTCTTCTTTTTCTTTTCGCAAACGTTCTTCTTCAATACGTTTTCTTTTTCTTAAATCAAGAACCCTGAGGAAATACAGAAATCCCAAAGCGGTAATAATATAAATAGTGTAAGCCCACCACGTTCTGTAAAACGGTGGTTCAATTATCAAACGGATTGTAGCTTCGTTATTACTCCATATTCCGTCGCTGTTTGTTCCTTTAACATGAAAAACATACTCACCGGGGAAAAGGTTCGTGTAGGTAACTAATCTTCTTGTTCCCGAAACAATCCAGCCGTTGTCAAAATTTTCAAGGTAATAAGCATACTGATTTTTAAGCGGTGCTTTATAATCGAGCGCGGCAAACTCAAAGCTAATTACTTTCTGATCATACGGCAGAATGATTGCCCCGTCCTTTTTAATCAGCCCTTCGAAGTTGATAACCTTATTCATAACTTTTATTTCGGTAATAACCACAGGCGGAACGCTGGTATCGAATTTTATACTATCGGGATGAAAAACATTAACACCATTAATACCGCCAAAGTACATTATACCGTCTTCAGTTTTAAAAGCGGCACCACGGTTAAATTCATAGCTTTGTAAACCATCCTCTTCGGAAAAATTAGTAAAGATTTTCTTTTCCCTGCTAAACTTCGACAATCCTTTATTCGTACTCATCCAAAGATTCCCTTTGCCATCAGCTAAAATTGCATAAATTACACCGTTAGCCAGTCCATTCTCAACACCGTAATGCTCAAACGAATCATCCTGAGGTACGTATTTGTTTATTCCTGCAGCAGTGCCGATCCAGAGGTTTCCGTCTTCATCCCGGGCAATCGAAACAATTCTGTTATTGTTAATAGTTTTAATATTGTTGCGGTTGTGTTTATATAGTTTTGCCCTGTGAGTTTTTATATTCATTTTAAGCAATCCGTTTCCGTAAGTGCCTGCCCAAAGAACCGAATCGGAGTTTATGTATAAAGTTGAAATGAAATCGAGTTGATTAACTAATTCTTCATCATCAAAATCAATTCGTTCAACCTTTCCTGTTTCTGGGTTCAGTTTATTTATACCGCCACCGTAAGTGGCAATCCATAAGTTACCGTTTTTATCGATGCAAATATCTTTAATTACATTATTGCTTAGACTGTTAACATTACCTTTATCATTTTTATATTTAATAAATTTTTCCTGAACGGGTAAGAATTTGTGTAATCCCCCGCCGTTGGTTCCTATCCACAATGCACCATCCGCCGACGGCACAATAGTAGTTACTGTATTGTGACTTAAGCTGTTTTGATCCAGTGGATTATGAGCATATTGTTCGATACGATTATTTTTCCTATCATATTTTATTAAGCCGTTAAGCTCCGTTCCTAACCAAATTACTCCATTTGAATCTACATAAATAGCCCACACTTGCAAGTTACTTTCGGTTCCAATATCTGAAAGGGGTAAATGAAGCTGATCGAATTTCAAACGGTCGGGCGAAAACATATTAACCCCTCCGAACTCGGTTCCAATCCAGTAATTACCCGACCTGTCGATGAACAATGACCAGATACTGTTATCGTTTAACCCGTCTTCTGAAAATCCCTCGCTTTTAATAATTTCTATCTCTCCGTTTTCCGGATTAAATATTCTAATTCCTTCTCCGCCTGTTCCAATCCATATTTTTCCCGATGGATCCGGTAACAGGGAAAGGATAGAAAATTTTTCAACCATACTTTTATTTTTAGTGCTTAGATTTATACGCCCGATAGTATTATTTGATTTATCGAACTTAATTAATCCTTCCCTGCTTGTTCCAATCCAGATGCTTCCTTCGGCGTCTTCAATAAGCGACCAGATTATATTTTCCGATGTTTTACTCTCCTGCCGCAGCGAACCGAGTTTGTTAAATTTAATATCAGTCCGGAATCCGGTGTAATCAGATGAATAGTTCGAATAATATTTGTTAAGATCGGAGTAGAAAACTTCACCCGAGTATGTACCTGCAAATAGTATGTTATCTTTGCTTATTAACAACGAAGTGATTTTCGAAACGTCCTGGTCAAAAATTTTTCCGGTAAGGGATACACGTATAAAGTTCTCTTTCTCTTTTATAAGCAGGTTCAATCCTCCGCCCATAGTTCCAACCCATAAGTTACCGAGGGAATCTTCGCATAACGTGTGCACAAAATTATCGGTTATTGAATTCGAATCTTTATCCGAATGAATAAAATGTATAAATGTGTTCTCATCCGGAACGTACTTGTTTAAGCCGTCGCTTGTTGCAACCCAGATGAACCCTTCCCGGTCTTCGATAATATCGTAAATATAATTATCGGATATCGAAGCAGGATCGCTCGGTGAATAGCGGTAAACTGTAATCGTATAACCATCGTATTTATTAAGTCCGTCGTTAGTACCGAACCAGAGGAAACCTTTCCTGTCCTGAATAATAGCTTCGACAGTTGATTGCGAAAGACCTTCGCGCGGAGTGATGTGTTCAAAAATATAGCGGGATGATTGGGGATAAACTGATTGCCCGGAGAAGCAGAGCAGCAACAAAAGCGACAAACTTAAAAAGCTTTTAGTTCTTAATCGTAAAATTTTTATTCGATTATTAAAAAGCTTTTCCATTTTCTATCAGCTTGCTATAAAATGTAATAAGCATTTTTCTTCCCTTAGTGAGCACGGTTTTTCTTAAAAAACTTTTTTATCGTCTCAGGTTATGAACAAATAACTACCCGGCAACTCAAATGAATTAACAAATACTTCATAAAAAAAATCAGGGAAAAATTCCCAAAGCAATATAAGAGTTGGCAATTTTTTCAATTGCAACCACAAAAGCCGCCGTTCGTAAATCGGGAATTCGTTTATTCCTTTTCCAGGTTTCCCTTATTTCGTTGTATGCATTCACCATTGTTTCTTCCAACCCGGAATTTACCAAATCCTCTTCGCCTGCACCATGCAGTATTATCCGCTTTTGCTTTGTGTTGAGAGTTTTACCCGTTGTGCTTTCAATCGATTCGACAATAGTTTTGTTGATTAATTCTTCGTACCGTTTTCCCATTCTGCCGAAGCGCACGTGCGAAAGATTCTTAAGCCATTCGAAGTAAGAAACTGTAACACCGCCTGCATTCAAATAAAGATCGGGTATAATTAATACTCCTTTATCCAGTAAAATTTTCTCTGCTTCCGGAGTAACCGGACCGTTTGCGGCTTCAGCGATAATTTTTGCTTTTATTCTTTTTGCATTGGATGAGTTAATCTGATTTTCCAAAGCTGCGGGAATAAGAATATCGCAATCCATTTCCAACGCCTTAGCACTATTTTTAATATTCTTTGCATTTTTGAAATTCAATATCGAACCGGTTTTCTTTCTGTGTTTGAATACTTCTTCAACATCCAATCCGTTCTTATCGTATATCGCTCCTTCATATTCAGCAATGGCAATAATATTTGCGCCGCCTTCCTGAAAGAACTTTGCAGTATGATAACCCACGTTACCCAAGCCCTGCACAATTACACTCTTCCCTCTCAAGCCGGCTGTCAGCCCTAATTTTTTCATATCGTCTTTATTCGATACCGCCTCGCGGACACCGAAATATACTCCTTTACCTGTTGCGGCTGTACGACCCCTTATTCCGCCCTGACTAATCGGTTTACCGGTAACACAACCGATTGCATCAATTTGCCCGGGATTAAAAGCCGCATAAGTATCTGCAATCCATGCCATCTCTCTTCCGCTCGTTCCGTAATCGGGTGCAGGCACATCAACTCCGGGACCTATAAAATTCTTCTTAATTAATTCGGAAGTGTACCGCCGGGTGATTTGTTCAAGTTCAACTTCATCGTAAGCACGGGGATTAATGCAAACGCCTCCTTTGGCTCCGCCGAAGGGAACATCGACAACGGCACATTTGTAAGTCATCAATGCGGCAAGTGCCATCACCTCGTCCTGATTAACCGCAGTGCTGTACCTTATACCGCCTTTTACAGGCAGCTTATGCTGGCTATGCTCAACTCTGTAAGCAGTTATTACTTCGATACGCCCCTTTAATCTAACCGGAAATTTCATCCGGTAAACGCTGTTGCAGTCTTTTATCTGATCGAGTAATCCTTTTGGAAATTTGGTATACTTTGCAGCACGCTCAAAGTAATTAACAACATCCCCGAAAAAACTATGCTCTCTTTGCTCACTGATTTTTTTTGACATTCGATTATCCTTTTAATTTGTTGCAGGACGAAGTTAATGCTACGGTGAATTATCACACTAAAACGAAGTTAAATAATTATGACTGATTTGGCAAGTAAATAAAATTTTAAAGTGAGCGACTTTATACCGGATAATAGTAAAGTCAGAATTGTCATTCTGAATGTAGCGAAGCGGAGTGAAGAATCTCAATCCTAACAAGGTCGAAACACTTCATCCGGTGAGTTGGTATTCAATGTGACAATTATTAGTTATGCAACAGACTCAATATTCCGGTAAAAAGAATTGGTGACTGAGTTCATTTCTACTACTGTTTCAATTTCCCTTGGTTTTACGAACCATCTGCTCAATCATATCCCATAATGAATCGGGAACCATCTCAAGCATGTTAAATTGTCCCGCACCTTTAAGCCACTCGCCGCCATCGATTGTAATAACTTCGCCGTTGATGTATGCTGAGTAATCGGAAACAAGATAGGCGGCAAGGTTTGCAAGTTCCTGATGTTCGCCTACTCTTTTTAACGGTACTTTTTTAGCAAGATCAAATTTTTCTTTAAGGTCGCCGGGCAGCAAACGTTCCCAGGCACCTTTTGTAGGAAAAGGTCCCGGTGCTATTGCATTAAACCTTATGCCGTACTTTGCCCATTCAACGGCAAGCGAGCGTGTAAGAGCAAGCACTCCTGCTTTTGCACAAGCGGAAGGCACAACATACGCCGAGCCGGTCCAGGCATAGGTTGTTACAATGTTTAACACAGTTGCATTTTGTTTCTTCTCAATCCAGTTCTTTCCGAATGCAAGTGTGCAGTTGTAAGTTCCTTTTAAAACTATATTAACAATTATATCAAATGCCCGGTGTGATAATCTTTCGGTAGGACTGATAAAATTTCCTGCAGCGTTATTTACAAGCACATCTACCTTACCAAATTTATCAACAGATGTCTTAAGTAAATTTTCAACCTGGGCATAATCGGTAACGTCACATTCAACAGGCAAAATATTTCCACCGATTTCTTTCGATAATTCTTCAGCAGTCTTTTTCAGCACATCGAGCTTTCTGCTTGCAATTACAAGGTCTGCACCCAGTTCAACGAAGTATTTCCCCATCGCTTTTCCGAGTCCCGTACCCCCGCCGGTAATTACAATTACTTTATCTTTCAGGGAACCTTCTTTTAACATCGGGTTTTTGTAAGTGTTTTGCGACATAGCTTTCCATCAATAAGTTTGTAAAAATTTCAGTTTTTGATAACTAACAATTGCTTGCTTATTCTTTATTAAAGGTATAATTTAGCCAATAGACAGATAAAACTTAAACTATATTAGCAATAAACGCAAAAGAGCAGTAAGAGTTTCCGATAAAAAATGGAAGGAAAATCTTCAAATAAAATAAAGCACAGCTCGTTGAACAAAAATCTTTTCTGGGATGTTGATATCAACACACTCGATTTTGAAAAACATGCCAGATTCATAATACAACGGGTATTGCTGAAAGGTGATTTGCCTGACTGGCATGAATTAAAAAGAATTTATGGAATCGAACGAATTAAAAACGAATCGCTGCAAATAAGGTATCTCGATAAAAAAACATTAAATCTCTTGAGTTTAATTTTCAATATACCGAAAGAGAAATTCAGATGTTACAATACAAAGCTATCGACCCGGCAGCTCTGGGACTATTAAAAAAACTTATGAAAGACTCCGAACTAAAAGATTTCTTTTTGGTTGGCGGTTCGGCTATGGCTCTTCATTTAGGACATAGAATATCCGTAGACCTCGACCTTTTTATAAACAATGTTTTTGATGAAAAAAAATTAAAATCCCATCTTTCAAGTATGTATAATCTTTCCTCAACTACTACTGAAGAGAATACTATAAGTACCTTCATTAGGTCTAACAATAATGAAGTTAAAGTGGAATTTATATCCTATGTATACAAACTACTGAAACCGGTTAAGATTGAGCAAGGAATCAGACTTCTTGAGATAGAAGATTTAATTCCGATGAAACTGTCCGCTATATCAAACAGGGGTTCTAAAAAAGATTTTTATGATATTTACTTCTCACTCGAAAAATATTCACTTTCAGAAATGCTGGATTTATTTAAACAGAAATTCGAAATTGAAAATTTGTTCCATGTTATAAAAAGTCTTACATATTTTTCAGATGCAGAAAATGAACCCGAACCATTCCTATTGAAAGATGCAAAATGGGATGAGGTGAAATCCACATTAGTTAAAGAAGCTAATCTTATTTTAAAATAAAACTAACTCAATTAGCATTATGATAACAAGACAGTGAACCCGTGTGATTTTTAATCCACAATTCCTTGTGTCCCCCAGGAAACTCCTATAGCTGGCACAAACCTTTTATACATCTGCGAACCTGAATGCAACGCAAGCGGGGACGCTTACTTTCGCTCATGAAACATTTATTGATTTTTTGATTTACGAATATCCATCATCGATTTTAGATCTGAAAAGTTTAACATCTTTAATCTTGTGTAAACTTTTCAATATCGAAGCAAAACGCCGTAGGCGTGAAATGTTGGTAGTAAAAAGAAGAGGAAAGAAAAGAAAAACCCCAGCGGGGTGAAATGTTTTTGCCGAGAATTAAGAAGTAAGAAGACAGAAGTACGAATTTTACATCACGATAGTGCAGCAGCGCAAGCAGGGACGCTTGCTTTCGCGATTATAGTTTTACCAAAAAGAATTAATTGGAATCAAATAAAACATAGATTTATTAGGGGAGTTAACCAGAACTTTAAATAATATTAATTGAGTCTTTGCGGCAAGCGAAAAGCTGCTTTTGCCACAAAGACTCCAAGACTCAAAGGTTCACCAAGAAACTTTTTAAGATAAATATTTTAATCTAACACTATAAATTAAAAGCAGTACTTATCAGCTTCTATCAGCTTATCGGCAATGCGTCTTCTTAATGCTACTGTGTTAACCGGTTCGTATTTTGTGAAACGTTTTAATCCCATCAGAAGCATCTTTAACTCATCGCCTTCTGCAAATGCTGCAATAGCATGCTTTCCGTAAAGATTTATTCTTTCCATAGCATCGTTGATATAGACTTTAGTCATATCAACATACGGCTGTAGTTCAGCTTCGCTTTTCATTCCTGAAAGTTTCATTGTTCTCAAGTAAGCGGACTCGCAGGCAAACAACTCTATCATCATATCGGTAATGTTCATAATAATTTCCTGCTCGTCTTTAAGTTTCTGCATCAGCTTTTGAACTGCTGCACCGGCAATCATCAGTATTGCTTTCTTTGCATTCTGTATTGCTTTCTTTTCGGTAGCAAGCAGTTCATCGGACTGTTCACCGAATGAAGGAACCGACATTAGTTCTTTCTG
>JAJRSV010000029.1 GCA_024278655.1 Bacteroidota bacterium
CTGCGTGATTCTGTGCACCGTGCTTACAATCCGCAGCAAACATTAGAACACTGGCACTACGTACGCAAGAGCGAATTAAGAAACATCATTCCTTACGGCACCACCGCCGATTTTATAATCAGCAGTGCTATGCCGTACGAACTTCCGCTTTACGCTCATAGATTGTTAGATAAATTTGCCGAGTGGGAAAAGAAATATGAAGGCGATCCGTTAAGAACCGACGCTTACGAACGCGCAGCGAGAGTGCACAAAGTTCTTAAAGCAATAACACCTGTTGCAGATGATTCGCCTGTTCCGGGTGATTCGGTACTGCGCGAATTTATCGGCGGCAGCACGCTCAAATATTCTTAAATTCCCGGTACCGCCGGATCTGTTTCTGTTAAAAGCTTATCTAATAATGATAACCGGGAGCGGCTATTATTGGTTATCCTGCTGTACACTATTGTTGAATTAATCAACCAAAATATACAACCAAATCGATTTTTAAGCTTCAATTCAAACATTCAATAAAGGAACGGTTATTGGCATCTCTTCCGCAACTTTAATCATTATTTAATATTTAGAGGAAGAAAATGAAGTGTTACAACTTAAAGACAAACCTGCTTTTGGTTATTACACTTGTAATTTTTCTGTCATTCAACCAGGCAGCCGCACAGGGAAGAGCACATCACGAAAAACCGAAAACAAACACCGAATACTATTACAATTCCGACGAGCAGGGCTCATCGCAGGTAAGCGAAGCTTCGAACACGAGAACTAACCGTTACAGTAAAAACAGCAACAGCTTTCTGGATTTTTACAAACCGGATAAGTACTCAAGAAACGATAATTACGAGAAGCCCCGTAACAATAAAAGAGAAAAAAATTATACCGATAACGAAAAGAACTATAATGATAAATATTCAAGACGGAATGATGATTACTATTCGAACAACACTTTACAAACGGAAAACTACTTCCACATAGACCGTTCCGGCAGATCGCTTTGGGACGGCAAACACTGGGATGTGAATGACTTTCCATTAAAAATTTATGTGAGGGAAGTATCATCAAAATATTACAAGCCGGTTTATAAAGAATATGTTAAATACGCACTTGATGTCTGGCGGAAAGCAGACGACAGGATTAACTATGTGTTTGTTAATTCGAAAAGAAATGCGGATATATCAATAATATTCGTAGAGAACCTCGGCGACAAATATAAAGACGATTACCTCGGACTTACCGAATACGACATGGGAAGAAACAAAACTATAGATTATTCAAAAATTCAGATAAGCTTGATAAAGTTTGGCGATGAAATTGTAAGCGACGGTGAAATTAAAGCTACTATCGTTCACGAGTTCGGGCATGCACTCGGATTAGGACACAGCGACAATGAGTACGATATTATGTATCCTTACATCAGCGACGAGCACACCGCAGAGATGAATTACAATGAACTTTCACGCGGAGATAAAGAAGCAATCAAAGACGTAATATCGTTAGGCGATGAAGAGGTTTATGCATGGAAATAAAACAGAACTACTTCTTATCGTCATCTTATTAAAATCATCTTTTTAGTCTCAACTAGTGAACCTATAGTAAGTTTATAGAAGTAAACCCCGCTCGATAATCCTGTTGCATCAAAAGTAACCTCATAAGTTCCGGCAGGTTTTTCTTCGTTAACTAATGTCGCTACTTCGTTTCCTAAAACATCGTACACTGTTAGTTTTACATTCGACATTTCACGATTGAAGTTTGACGGAACCGTGTACTTAATTTTAGTGCCGGGATTAAAGGGATTGGGATAATTTTGTAAAAGAGAAAATTCTGTTGGAAGACTCTCTTCCGTTTCAACACTTACCGAATTATCATTAATAAAAAGTATCAGCAAATCTTCTAATTCATCAATGCCGGTCATATCCATATCACCGTCGTTGTCCCTGTCGTGCAGCACCGCACAGCTTCCGGCTGAGTTAGCATTAAGATTTCTTCTGTTGATGTAATTCCCCGTGCCGTCGTTTTCGTACATAGTATAATCGGCAGTAACAAAGTTGCTTGTTACAACTTCAAGATCGCCGTCACCGTCAATATCACCAAGATCGATTGCAAGCGGGAAAGAACCGGTTGGATAATTCACAGGCGGAGATAAATTACCGTTTGCATCTGCAAACACCACAGATAAGTTTGCCGAACCGGAATTAGCAGAAACCACATCGGGCACACCGTCGTTATTTACATCGCCGGCGGTCAGCATCCAGGGAGCGTTTCCGACATTCACTTTCGAAGAGAAAGTAAAGCTGCTGTCGCCGTCACCTAAAAACAAAATCACTTCGTTACTGTTTATTGCACCGATGAACAAATCCATTATCCCGTCGCCGTTCACATCCGCAGAAGCGCAGGCGGTTTCGCCGTTACCGTTACCTTCAAAATTAAAAGGCGAAGCAAATGTTCCGTCTCCGTTGTTCATTAAAACAGAAATGTTATTTGCATCCCTGTTTGCTGTAACGATATCCATAAAACCATCACCGTTCACATCAATTACAACCAATCCCCGCACACCTGTATCTGCATTATAATTTTGAATGTTGGAAAATCCACCTGTCCCGTCTCCAATAAAAACGGTAACTTTATCGTTTGTACTATTACCGACCGCAACATCAATTAATCCGTCGAGATTAAAATCCATTCCTTCGTTCGTACTCGGACGCGAACCGCCTATGATTTCGAATATTGTAAAATTGTTATAACTTCCGGTTCCGTCATTCATAAAAACACGTAC
>JAJRSV010000440.1 GCA_024278655.1 Bacteroidota bacterium
AGATCACACAACGATGAAGGAACTGGTAAAATCGGGTGAAATTCTGGAAGGGGTGGAAAACGAGGTGGGAAGTTTAAAATAAAAAGTCTGAACCTTGATTTTTATGATTTAAGGATTAACATGATTTTGATGTTTTGGCAAATTCAAAATCAAAAATCCTAAAAATCAGGTTTGGAAAATGCGCTAAAAAATATTGCCGATTCGGAATAAATGGTTTTTGCCGTCATTAGCCGATGATCTAATTCTTGAAACAAAAAAATTCACCGGATTAAAAGCGTATCTTAGCGAGATAATACGGCGTGACTATTTACTCAGATATTAAAGGTATAGCTATATTTTAAAAGCAGCGTTCGCCGTTCCCAATAGATACTAATACGCGCCGCATCCAGAGACGACGGTTTATTCGGTTTGTCGTTTTCGAATGTCTGAGCCCAGCGCACCGACAAATAATCGTCGCCAAAAAGACGGAAAATACCGTCCAATCCATAGGACGAATTATAAGTTCCCTCCGTACCTATTCTGTTTGTGACCATGCAGCCGATATAGGTGTATGGATTTATCACCTGGCGGCGCAAACGTAGTAAGCTGAAATTTTCGGAAGAAAGAGAATCAATAGGCGCCGTTTGCATGGTCAAAAATCCTAAATCCCATTGCCCTATTCTGCCCACCACTTTAGCGCCGCCGTAAATCGGAACCCGCTGCCCTTCATATATTCCGATACGACGACTGTAAAAAAGGCGGTTGGGTCCGTCGAATTTAAATTCGAAGTTACTCGACCGCTCCTGAAAGAACAAACGCTTTTCCGGGAAGAACAGCGAAAATCGGGTAAGATTTATCTCCTGATTATCGGCTTCGACCTGCGCAAAAACGGGATTAACGGTAAAGTCTAAAGTGAGGTTGCTGGTTAATCCGTATTTAATATCCAATCCTATTTCATGAGCAGGATCGTCAATATGTTGGTAGGCGGTTTCGGAATCATTTAATTCAAAAGTAGGGGTCATACCGCCAAGAAGGTAGGGCGCGATGTAGAAAGGATTTATGCGGTTTATGCCTTTTAACACTACTTCCTGCGCCTGCGACGGTTTGAATTTACTCCAAAATCCCCATTGCCTCGGAATTTGAGGGTACAAAACCACTTCGTATTTACGGGCTATCCAGCGCCAGGTAATTAATCCCATAACCACATTGCCGTCAATAGTCTGAAAACGAAGGCTGGAAAAAGGAATGCGCATTTCGGCGTGCCAGCCTTCATCGTCTGTCACGGTTGCCACATCCCAGAATGTATTCCAGCTACTGTTGAGCGGGAAGTTGCCTTCGGCGTCGTTAAAAACGATCATGTCAAGGCGTAAACCGGCAGGAGTCGTAAAAAAGGCAAGGGCATTTTCTTTATCGTTAAAAGTGTCGATTATTATACCAAACCAATCATTATTTAAATTCATTTCATCGCGCTTTTTTGAAGGCGATTGGATTTTATCCGGTTCGCTATCATAGCAAGATGCGGCGATAAAAAGATAATCATCGTTGTAAGCGATGCGTATTTCCGTTTTTTCGGACGGCTGTCTGCCAAAATTCGGTTCCTGCATTATAACGGGAAGGGGCTTTATGGTTTGCCAGATCACCTCATTAATTATGCCGTCAAGTTCTATGGACGACGAAATATGTTTTATTTTATAACGGGTCTGAGCATCCGCCGATTTTAGCGGCAAAATTAATAACCATAAGAATATGGTAACTCCAAAAATCTTCGGGATAGAATTACTGTCCTTAATTTCCCGACTTAATAAATCAGAATAGGGTATCATAGCATAGCTCCTATTTTCTAAATGATAAATATTTTCAATTTGAAAACAGTATAGCTACGAAATATCGAGCAAGTAAAAGAGAAAAAATAATTTTTAAACCATGTTCATAAAGGAAAATCGGAATAAAGCGCTTATTCAAATACAAAGCGAAACCAAAATTCAAACAGGATAACAGCCGCGGATTACCCGGCGCTGTTTTTTTTATGCGTCAGGAACGATGCGCGGATCTACAAACAAAGTGCAGCCCGAACGCGTCTGCATTCGGCTTGATCGGCGGATTTAGCCCCTCGCTTGATAATATCACGGAAGGCATTAATTACTATTACCGAGAATACAACTTTATCCTTTATAAAAATATCAACTGTGATCTAATGTCTAACTTCTTTGAGATTATTGAGACTTAGCTCGGAGACAAGACCTTGAAAATCAAACGATCTTTCTGATAATGATTCAGCCAATAATTTATCGGGAAGACATTTTGCAAATTTAGAAAAACAAAACAACTTCATATTTTCTTTTACTTTTTCCATAAATTTCTTTGATCCTTTTGAATCAATATCTTTAAGCTCAGAGATAAAATCGATGATATCTTTCCAATTAAGTTTTTCTAAAGAATTGAAAGATTTAATCGTTAAACATTTGTAATTTGAAGAACTTTTACCTAATCCAAATGAATTAATTAATTTTGCTAATGTCCTGTTTATTTTATCTCCGGCAAAAGTCCATATCTCTATTTCAAAATCATCAACAACTGCAACCCAGGTACATTCATTCCAATTTAGATTTTTGATTTTATGTTGAGCAGATTTAAAACAACTTTTTGCATTATTATCTAAAAAAGGTGGAATATTATCGGAAAAAAGAATTCTGCCCGCCTCTTTTGCTACTTCACAAGGAACATCAAAGCCATAGAAGGTTACCCATCTCGGAGCATTACCTGCCTCCGTTTTTCTCGCAAAAACCTGGTGCGTATCGATTTTAACCTTGTATGCTTCCCATTCAAGTCCGCCAAGTACGAATAAGAATGGAATATCCAACGATTCAACAAAAGCTGAATCCAAATTACCAACATGTTTTTTCTCGTTATAAACTTCATATAAAGGACCGGAATCGAAAACCGCAAATAATTTTCGCCAGTTTGAACTTAAAAAATATTTTTCTGTTTCTTCGCCCACAACTAATTCTCCATCTACATCTCTAAAAAATTTATTGGAAATCATAAAAGAAACCAGCTCATAAAACTGATTTACATTTATCTTGGAAAAACAATATGCGCCTGATAATATTTCCCATGCTAAATCCGGGGAAATACCATTATTTTGAAGACTCAAACAGATTAATTGATGAACTAAGATATGAAATGCTTTTCGAGGAAACTTCAAATTTTCCGAAATGTTTTTCAGGCCCAAACTAACCACAGCGCTTAAAAGCACAAGATCGTCTTCTTTTAAAATCATGCCTCTAAAAAATTGAGGCTTCCCTTCTCTACGACCCGTACGTCCGACTCTTTGAAGAAATGAACTTGAACTTGAAAGTGAATCTAATTGTATAACATGATCCAATTCCCCGATGTCAATTCCCAATTCCAAAGTTGAAGTACAAATAATTCCGTTAATTCCACTTTCAAGATCGTTCTTAATTTTTATTCTATTTTCTGCTTCTTCCCGGTAATGTTTACTTACGGATGAATGGTGTGTCCGGACCTTAACAGGAATGCTCATTTTTTTCATTGAATTCAATTGAATTATAGCCGAAGCTATCGCCTCACAATTGGTTCTTGAGCCGCCAAAAATAAGTGATTTTGTATTTCTTTCATTTTCAAAATCATATTTTCTCAAAAGATCATACAGAGAAAGTAACCGTTTATATGAAGGCTGAGTTTCCTGATCATTTGAATTTTTTCCGTCAAAGAAATATTGAATCTCGAAATCTTTTTCTTTTTTCAATGACGATTCAACAAATATCCGCTTACCTAACTTTCTGCGTGTTCCTGCCAGCCATCTTAACATTTCCTGAGGATTACCTATTGTAGCTGTAACCGCAATCCGTTGCGGTTGATGATTAATTTTAGATTCAAGTCGTTCAAGAAGAGAAACCAAGTGACTGCCCCTGTCAACACCCGCAAAATTATGGGCTTCATCAATAATTATAGTTTGCAGGTCTGAAAAAAAGTATTGCCAGCCAGCCTTGCGAAGTATAATAGCCTCGAGGGATTCCGGAGTAGTTAATAAAACTTGTGACGGATTTCGAAATGTCTTTATTTTTTCTTGTTGACTTACGTCGCCATGCCACTTAAAACTATGTAAACCGCAGGATTGAGAATATTCTATTGCTCTTTTTTCAATATCGTTCAACAAAGCACGCAAAGGAGCCAAATACAAAATTTGAACGCAATTTGCTTTTTTTTGGGCGGCTCTTGTTAAAGTCGGGAATAGAACCGCCTCCGTTTTGCCGCCTGCTGTCGGAGCTTCAATGATACAATCTTCACCGCTTAGAATTACCGGGATTGCTTCGAGCTGAATATCTTTTAACCCTTTCCATCCCTTATCTTGAATTTTTTTCAGAAGACCGGGATGAATTAAATCAAAAACAACAGATTGCTTCAATTTCACCTCTATCGTTGGTTAAGGATATCTGTAATTTTTGAGATCGTTTCTTCCTCAGATAAATTAATATGAATAAATTCTTCATAAGAAATATCCGGATTTTCTTCACACAAGTCTAAAATCTGTATGAACTTTCTGATAATCGGTCTCGGCTTCCTGCTGACAGATACTTCTCCAAAAGTAGTCCAATCTTGTACAAGTTTTTGAAGCGTGCTATCCGGAAACCTGTTTTTAGCGTCCCAATTATACGCAATGCTATGAATATCTCTTACCTTACCGATAACTGCAAGCAATTTTGATTGGTTAAGTCCCTGAAGTGTAATGACCGGCTGACGGATACTCGTTACGCTTTCGGGACAATTTGGTATAGACACACGATCTGCGAGGGCTTCGTAGCTTTTAAGACCTGCCCGGTCATCTTCAAAAAACGTATCCGTTCCGGTAAAAACTAATAAACAACCCGGAAAACCGTTTTTACCCGATTCATCGATTAAAAGACGCAAAATTTCAAGCGCTTTTTCACGTTGACGGGCATGTGGAAACCTCCTAATAAGTTCAAGTTCATCTACTATAACAAGAAGCCCATAATAGCGCGACCCTTTGATTACTTCGAGTAAGGCGCGAATCCTCGGAAAAACCTCATTCGCTTCAAGATATCCATGTACACCTATCTCGTTAAGTTTTTTACCTGGCATTGATCGGCTGCCGCTTAACCATGCAATGGCAGTTGATGCCAGGATAGGATCATTTTCGCTTTTAGCTTTATAAAATGCTCTAAGCGCCGGAGCAAAGCCAGGATCAAGATCGGATAAATACGCAAGTTCGGATTCAACTCTCTTTTCAACAATTTCATGCAACTTTGCCTGTGAATCAGGATCTAACGAAGTTAAGCCTTCAATCTGCGCGGTTTTTCTATGAATTGTGAGAAGCCATGACTCTAAAATATCCGTTAATGCACAAGAATCCGTTTTTTCGGGAATTCTTAATCCGTTTATTAAACCACTATAAAAGATAGGCAAATCCGACAAGGGTTGATCCGGACCTATATTTACCGTTGAGACAACAAATTCTTCTTTTAAGGCATGTTCACGAAGCCATGAACTCAAAAATGTTTTGCCTGCCCCGTATGGACCGCGAATAAACTTGAACGGTGATTTATTATTTTTAGCTTCGGTTAAAAGTTCTTTTAGGTGAGTTCTTGCTTTATTTTGACCGATGATAATCAAATCAATATTTTTTTCCGGAACCACACCTTGTCTTAAGGCGTCAATTACATCGCGGGCGGATCGTTTTTCAATTAATTGTTTATTTTCTGCTTTCTCACCAATCCATTCATAAATATTAATACTTCTGACACTTCTCACTCTAAGCGGATTTTTATTATGGTTTCGCAATTTAGAAACCATTTCCGCCATGTGTGCTTTAGTCAAAAACCATCCTAACCCATGAGTGCGACAGGCTCTTTCAATATCATGCTCAGTTAAAGATTTTGTTTCTTTAATCAAAGATAATATAATTTGCTCATCAGCATCTAAAAAAGGATAATCTAATTTTATATCTTGAAGTCCTTTCGGAAGAGTTGCCTTTTGTTTATCAATTAACTGTGCGACATCCGGTGCTGCCTCTTTTCTTTCAATCTTTTTTGCCTCATCTAAAGATTCCTGATCTTGAATAACCGCCTTTGTTGTTGATTCGCTATACCGAATTCTTGAACCCTCAATAATCCTTTCAATCAACTCGCTTTTAACTCCGGACACTTGAATACCTAATTTCCTGCAAAGTTCTGATAAATCCCTCTTTCTTAGCCGATTAATAATGGAAATATCAGACCACGGACTTTCGATTAACCGTTTTATTTTTTCTTCTTTTACACCACTTGTCTTAAGAAAACTATGAGATAATACATCATATAATTGATCATTAGTAAAGTTTTGTAATAGTTTTGTGAAAACGTCGTCTGAAAGTTCTCTTCCTTCGGGTTCCGAAGGAAGAGGCGATACTTCTTTTTCATTGATATTTTCTTGTAAGTCAAGTCCCCGATCAAAAAAATCGATGATATTGGAAATTACTTCTGATTTTCTACCAGAAATTTGTATCCCATTATTTCTGCAAAATTCTCGTAACTCTTCAATCTGCATAAAATTCAAAAGTTCAGTCGGAGGAATTAAGGCGTTTATAATTCTGTCAATTCGTTCATCCTTGGTTCCGCTTAATTGAAGACCGGTATTATTTAAAACCTTATATAACTGTTCATTTTTAATTAAATTAAGTAAACGAGTATAAGGATCTATTTCTAAGTCAATGCCCCACGCTCGCCTTATCTGTAAAGCAACTTCATCTGCAATCACATAGTTATTTTCATAAGTCAGGACCAGTCCTGTTAATAAAAGATGATTTCGGGCTGAAACATAAGCGCCAGGATTATCCCACAATTGACGAACATCCGGATGGTGCTCAAGTAACAGATGTTCTCTTGTCCATATTCCTAATTCATTTCTTAAAGCCTCCAATAATTGAGCTTCGCTTCTGTCGATTTCATTATCGCTTTCCCAGGCATTTTTCAGAACATTAATATATAATTGATAGTTCTTCTCTGCTGATAAGCCTTTTCCCGACCGGGCTCTCCCGGTCATTTCTTTAGTAGTAGATATTACTTTTTCCTGAAAACCCTCGACAGGTTGTATATGATTGGGGGCGTGAAGTAATAATTTTATAAAGGCATAAGTCGGTGGACGAGAAGGAGCCAATGCAGATGCAACATAGGATAAAGAACTCAATGCTGCCTGGATTTCTTGCATTATAACGCTTCTTGGTAATCTTAAATTTGCTGACTCGTCCACTTTGTCCGCAGCTAATTGGTCAATCGCAGGATCGGAATACTTTTCGAGAATTTCAATAAGCTTCATTTTAAATTACTCCCAATTTAAAAATAAGGAAGGAAATTTTTACCCAATAGTACATGTTACGATATAATTTCAAGATTTTCAACCATCTTTGATAAAAAGCAAATATGACCTAATTCAAGACGGTACTCTGACTAATTGCGGTTAATGGGATGTAAGCACTTGATACTGCCGCACAAATTCTTTCCGGGCATACTTAGCCTGGGCTCAATTAATCGTTTCAACGCCTATGCCTTTCATAAAACTATTCCAGTCTCAATAATCACTATTCCGCTGAAACAGATTATCTTTTACTACCATTACAGACACGCCGCTCAGTTCAGAATGCTTATTGGTTGCCGGAATTTTTAACGATGACCAACCTACCGAATTTGTGCCATTCCAAATCCATTCCACAACCTACATATCTTCACTCGATGTGATAGTGACTATTTCGAATTGTGAATCCGGAAACCCGGATAATGTCGCTTTGGCATAGCGTCCGATTCCTTGCCTGTGATGATATTCCCTTCCGGTCGCGACTTCCTCATACAAACAATTTTCCGAAAAAAGAGATATCAGCTTTTCGACTTCGTATTTAGACAATGATTCGACAAATGATCTGGCTAATGCTTCATTTTAGCTGATTTTACGGGATCTTTCATTGCATCCGATTAAGAAAGAAATAATAATGACAATGACAATGACCAGGGAAAAATATTGGATTTTCATAATTTTATCTTCCTTTGTAAAATATCTGTCAATCTTTTTAATTAACACAATAAGAATAAGACGAGTCATGGCGAAGCGAAAGACTTTCGGATGGGATTATCTGATTATTTATTTTTCACAAGAGTGATACTGATTTACCCGACCGGCAAAACATATAAAAATACCGCCATAAAATGACAAAAACTGCCAATCAGAACAAACACGTGGAAGATAG
>JAJRSV010000441.1 GCA_024278655.1 Bacteroidota bacterium
GTTAAAGAAGTTAATTAATAATTCTTAAAATTCAATTCCGTATTGCAGCAAAGCTTCCACGTCATATTCCCTGTCATCAACCAAAGCTATCTGTAAACCTGCGCCGATTGTCTGGTTATCCTGAACTCTGAATTTCAGTGCAGGTAAAACATAGAAAGATGTTCCGGTAGAAGTAATTTCGCCGCGTGTTTCAATAATAGGATACAAAAGATCCGAAGCTCTGAATACCACCGAAGCTTCGTATTCAGCCATTTCATCGGTTGCGTCGTAATGGATATCTGCATTAAAAACAGCAAACGTAGCAAAAGCTTTTTTAACTCCCACACCGAATAATCCTTTATAATTATTGCCTTCAATACTTCCGGTGGGAATACTTAGCTGACCGAAAACACTTATGCCGAAATCCTCGTCGGCAGTTGTTAATACATTATACATAAGCATAGCTTCGGAATAAGGTTCGTTTTTAATTCCATCGGTTCTTAAATGCAATCCGAGCCCCGGAGCTATGCCTGCTTCGGCATGGAATCCGAAATCGCCGGAGAGGTTTTCACCTTCTCTTCTTTGAATACCGGTAAAGCGAAAACTTACTTCGCCCGGTTTATCTGCAAGTGCCATATGAGAGAAAAAAGGATGAACAAAGATGTCGGTATGTTCAACATCAGGCATCTCTATTTCACTATCCGGGAATTCATTTGAAGTGTTATCCGAAATGATCTCCTGACCGAATAAACTAACGACATTTATAATCGTTAGTAATGCCAATACGATTATAAAAATATTCCGTTTCATTTTGATCACCTTTACTCTAAAAGATTATACAAAAAACGAATTCGCTCATCAGTGCCAAAGGGTGTGCCAAAATGTAATTGTGAGTTTAATGTTTCTATTCGTGTATTCACGAGCGCGTACAGGTTGAATAATTAAATTTCTTAATTGTGTTTTTTAATAGTTGAATTACCAAAACCTTTATTAATAACTTTCTCGATATTTTATTCGCGGCTTTAAGAAGCGAAGTGATTTAAATTAATGTGTTAGTAACAGCAAAGGTGTTTTAACGGAAAAATTATTTTCTGTGAACCGGAACCAACAGATTATTCATGTTCGATTAAAAGCTAACTTTTACACGAAGGTAAGCTTGATTGGCATCATTCCAGGAACCGAGTAAAGTTACAGGTTTGCCGCCGACCAAAAATGTTCCCACAGCTATTTCCAGGTTGTCAATTCCCTGGTAAGTTAATTCGGGAAAGAAACCGTAACCGTAATTTTCATTTATACTATTCCATCTATCTACTTCCAATGCACCTCCCAAAGCAATTTTAAGCTGATTATTAAATACAACTTTTTCCAGGCTTGCAAAGAAGTAATCGTTTAATTCGCCGGCTCTTTCGGTAAAGAAACCATGCATCCACTGAATATTAAAATAATACCCGCCGGGAAAAGTATAGTCGCTGCCCAAAGTGAACTTAAAGTAAGGTTTATCATCAAGCGCGACGGTTTGATAATTCATTCCGGGAGCGGAAATATCGGTAAAAACTTTATCGGGAATGACTAACGCACCTTCACCCCATAGCCCTATGCCGCTTATCTCGGTAGAAAAATCAGCGCCTATCACCTGTATTTTCGGGAAAGATAATTCCGCTTTACCGAGGTTGCCGTTTGCTGGATCAGGATTAAAATCTAATGAAGTAAGAATAGGAATATCATCATACCCGTTAAAATAGCTGAGTGAGTAATCCCATCCGGCAATGTTACCCGATAGCTTAAAAGCGAACATACTGTTGCCAAGTTTATTTGCCGGCAATATTACACTATCTTTAAGCGAAGCAAGATCGCTACCCAAGAATAAACTTGTTCCGTTTCTCGGCAGAAGAACCGGTTCAAAATTCGGCAGCCAGACTGCGGTAAAAGTGTAATCGCCCAGATAATAAGATAACTTTGCCGCCCAGCCCGGTATCTTTTCCGTAAAATTATATATGTCCGAAAAATCTTTCGAGTTGAGATTATCGGTCTGGTTCAACTTATCCGCCGTGCCCCAGCTTATTCTTTGCTTTCCTATTTTCAAATCAATATCATCGATCAGAAAACCGTAAACCGAAACGTAAGCTTCCCACAAAGAAATATTAGTGGGGAACAATTGATTGATATTTTCAAGGTCGTTTAATTCATCCACTCTTGCAACATCGTAGAACCTGAAATCGACACTGCTGAAAATATAAAGGTTGCCGTTTGGCGATATGGAAGTTTCGAAGCGGAACCGGTTATAGAAATCATCAAGAGGCAAAGCGTTATCGTTCACATAGACGCGTTTATCCAATTGTAAAAATCCTCCGATTTCAGGTTGGGCATATAAATCGTAAAACCGGAACGGACCAAAAATCACAATTAGCAGTACGAATGATATGAGTTTAATCTTTCCCATTTCTGTCAACTATTCAGGTCGTTTCAGATATCTTTCCGTAAAAATTTTATCCGGTAAATTCTGATCGAATTTTATTTCGGTTAAAGTTAAAGTTGTTTTATGATCCTTTTTAAGATCATGCATTTCCATCTTTTTGCCGAACCAGTAATTACCAATCTTTTCGATGTTATCGACCGTAAGAACTTTTACTTTTTTATCGTTGTTGTAATACTCAACCTTGCGGTAAACATAATTTGATTTATCCACGTACAGAACCAGTTTATCGTAACTTACATCTGCATCAGGTTTAGGTGTAAGTTCCAGTACATACTGATTGTTTTCTTCTTTCAATAATTTTGCTGTATAATCATTGCCGTAAGAACTCTGAGACATATCTTCGTAGGAAAAATCGGTTCCCATAAAGTTTTCGTTCTTAACAGAAGAAGCTATACGCCTTACCTTACGAAATGCAGGCAGATATAAATAAAGGCGGTCCGATGCCAATCTTA
>JAJRSV010000030.1 GCA_024278655.1 Bacteroidota bacterium
AAGGCTCCTCCGACGGGCTCGACGGTCCAGATTCAGTGCTGGTTCCGCGACCCGCTCAGCACCTCGAACCAGACGACGAGCATGTCGGACGCACTCGAGTTCATGCTCTGCCCGTGAGCGCCGGCACAAACCGGCGAAGGCGGCAAAACCGGAGAACTGACTATTGTTATTAAAGGATTGAAAAGCAACGACGGCGAAGTAAAACTTGCACTTGCCAATTCGAGGGAAAGCTATGAAGGCGAAAAGGAATATTATGCGGGACTGAGTTCAAAAATAGAAAATAACAAAGCTGTTTTTGTCATCGATAGTCTTCCTTTCGGTGAATATGCAATTAAAGTTTATCACGATGAGAACTCGAACGGGAAACTTGATAAAAACTTTATGGGCATACCGAAAGAGGATTACGGCTTTTCGAACAATGCAACCGGAATGTTCGGTCCTGCTGATTACGATGACGCCAAATTCATTTTCAATAAAGAAAAAATGACAATAGAAATAGATATTAATTAAAATCATTTTATAAATATCCGAAGGAGTAAAAAATGAAAAAGATGATAACAATTATTCTTCTGCTCGGCGCGATGTTTACAAGCACATTAGCCCAATCTGTAGATGATTTTATAAACGAAGGCAAACGTATTGTTAATAAAGCAACAGTTCAATTCGATAAAGTTCTTTACTTAAAAGCGAGGGGCTTATTCGAAAGGGCATTATCATCCGATCCGGAAAACCGGCTTGCTAAATACTACCTTGCTTACACCGATTACCGATTGGCAATCTACTTTATGAGTGAGGGCGATGACGTCCAGTTCGAAAGGTTTATAAATTCGGGGATGGAAATGTGCGAAAGTCTGTTAGCCGATGATAATAACGATGCGGAAACGAAAGCATTGTTAGGAGGCATTTACGGAATAAGGATTGCAAACGATGGGAGTCTCGGACCAACGCTTGGACCGGAAAGCAACATGCTGCTGTATGAAGCGGTTGAACTCGAACCGGATAATCCACGTGTGCTTGTATTTGCGGGCATAAGCAAGCTTAACACACCCGAGTTTTTCGGCGGAAGCAAAAAGAAAGCACTTGAGTATTTCACTAAAGCTGTCGAGTTGTTTGAATCGGGTGAAGATGTTAACCCGGAAGGAATAGATTGGGGATATACAGATGCGCTTGCCTGGCAGGGTAAAGCTTTTATGGAGTTAGGAAAATATCAACAGGCAGTAGATGTATTCAAAAAAGCTCTTGGTGTTGAACCGGATTTCGTATGGGTTAAACATAAGCTGCTTCCCGAAGCCGAAGAAAAGTTAAACACAGCCAAGTAAACAAGGATTTGCAAAACGTGTTAAATAATAAACTCAACATACTTTTGACATTGGCGGTTCTGCTTTTATCTTTTAACGGCGTAACCAATGGACAAACTCATAAAAAGATTGAAGGAAAAGTAACCGATGCTAAAGGAACGCCCCTGGCTTATGTGAATGTTTTCATCAAGGATTCGTTCGACGGAGCGATGAGCGAGGAGGATGGAAGCTTTACTTTTACAACCGATAAAAAAGGCAAAGTAACTCTTATCGCAAGTATGATCGGCTATGAAAAATACGATGAAGAAATTTTACTCGATACGTTGAGCGGCAAATCGCTACATATAATTCTACGTAATGCTGCTGTTACTACCAAAGAAGTTTTAGTTACCGCAAGTTCTTACGGAACAGAAGCCGATAACGGTGTGGTGATGACTTCGATGGATATTATTACAACACCGGGCGGAGCGGCTGATATTTATCAATCCCTAAAAACTTTGCCCGGACTTACACAGGTATCGGAAAGTGCTGAGCTTTATGTACGGGGAGGCGACCCGAACGAAACAGTTACCTTATTAGACCAGGCATCGCTCTATCATCCATATACTTTCGAATCTGCGTTCGGCGGTTTGTTCTCGAACATAAACACGAAATCGATTAAAGGGATGTACTTCTCGAGCGGTGGATTCTCTACCAAATACGGCAATGCACTCTCCGGTGTGCTTGAGCTTTCAACTTATAACGAACCTGCAAATAGAAATTTTCTGTTGGGCTTATCATTGGCAAGTGCCGAAATATCGGGCGAAGTCCCTATTGTGTACTCGAAGTTCGGATTTATGTTTAATGCACGCCAAAGTTTTACTAAACCTATATTTTGGTTAAACGGCGGATTGGATGACTTTACCGTTGTTCCGCTTTCATCCGATGCAAACATAAACTTTACTTATAAATATTCTAAAACAGGAAGGATAAAACTTTTCGGTTCCATTGCGGGCGATAAGCAGGGTGTAAACGTTCAACTGCCCGGTTATACGGATGAGTTTAACGGAACATCATCGAACAATCTTATCAATCTGCAACTAACTGATATTATCTTCCTTAACACTGTAATTAAAACAAGCTTGTCGAGGTCGTTCTTCGAAAGCAACTGGAAACTCGGCATACTCGATTTAACGCGCAACGATGAAGGGTATAAGCTTCGTACCGATACAGAAACAATTTTATCATCAACTTTAAAACTTTCGGCAGGAGCCGAAGTTGAATACCGTAAAGTAAATTATAAAGGTGTTATTCCGTTAAATGATTATGACTTACGCGAAGGCACAAACGGTGAAGTAATAAATGCTGCTTTTGATGTTACAAGAACAGGCGCGTATGCCGAAATGGAAATGGCACATCTGTTCGGGTTTGAGCGGCTATACTTAATTGGTGGTGTAAGAGGTGATATTGTTTCGCCGCTCGGATTGCAGTGGCTGGATCCGCGTGCAAATCTCGGTTATAAAATTACGGATAAGTTAACGCTTACATTCGGTTGGGGTATTTTTCATCAGCATCCCGATCCGCGGCTCTATTCACAAAGCGACGGCAACCCTTCCCTCGGAGCTATGAAAGCCATGCATTACATCGCTTCGGTTGATTATAAATTCAACAAGTTCGAAAATTTAAGAGTCGAATTTTATTATAAAGATTATACAGGGCTTCCTTTAGAGGATGAAACACTTAATTACTCAAACAACGGTTACGGTTTTGCAAAGGGTATAGATTTTATGATAAAAGGAAACCTGTTCGGAAAAATAGACGGATGGATTTCTTACGGATTTATAAATACGAAAAGATTATGGATGGACTTTAACAATCTCACATCAAGCTCGTTCGATATAACTCATAACTTTACGCTTGTTGCAAAATATAATATTAGCAACTCGTTTCAGATAGGCATTAACTACAAGTATGCAACCGGCAGACCTTTCGATCCGGTGGTTGGTTCACGCTATATACCTGAGCTCGATATTTACGAACCTGTTTACGGCGAAAAGAACTCCGACCGTTTCCCCACCTACCAGCGTCTCGATTTACGGCTTACCTATTTAACGCAGCTTTTCGA
>JAJRSV010000442.1 GCA_024278655.1 Bacteroidota bacterium
ATTAATTGTGCTTCCGTCAGATAATGCATCAACAGCAAAAGATGAATCGGTTATTCCATACTGAACACCGTAAGTAAGTGTGGAGTTATCATTAACTGTAAACGGCTGCGAGATAAGGTAACTGTTCAACATCTGGCGGCTGGTAATATTTACAGTATCATCAATCTCGATAAAATCAATATTCTCAGCGTTTAAGGTTATATCGCCCACAGCAAAGTAAAACTGCGCCGAGTCTTTTGCCACAACTCCTTCCCTGCCTTTAAATATAGCTGCCACAGTTTGCTTATTTATACCCCCGGACAGGTTCTCCGAAAGACTAAAACTATAGGGAGTTGTTTCTGATTGAAACGAATTGGCAAACATATTGCTTAATATACTTCCGTTATTAACCTGAAGATCTTCGCCTGTGGTTGTAAGTGTTCGTATAGTTGTTGGATACTCCTCACTCCTTACATATTTATTCACAAAGGAAGAACCGCTTATCTGACTCCAGGCAAAAGCAAATTTCTCATCATCCGATTTGTTTATATTTACACTTTGCACATTATCACCGTAAACATATAAGCTTGACCAACCGGAAGAGTTTGTCCTGCTTTTGAAAAGCACTTTTGTTTCTCCCTGTTGCATTCCCGGACCCGAAGCAACATTTTCCCTGTAACCAATCCATACTAGCTTTATCTCTTCACTGCTTACTACCATTCTGCCTGTGATCGAAGGAGAATAATTTTTTGAGTAGCCGCTCCCTTTTGACACATATTTATCAACAGGTGAAATAACAATAACGCCGTTCGTAAAATCCCAGTACAAGTTTTGGTAATAAATTTCCGTATCGAAGTGCTGATAAGCAAGGTGAAAGAGTTGGTTCGGGTTGTTGTCTTTTCTGACGTAAACCGTAGGGTTATAATAATCCTGCCCTGTTAGTTTATCACTTTTTAATTAGGTGGTTGAAGGAACGTTAAGTAGACAAATTGAATAATAAAGTTGATGAGTAACACTCTCCCATACAAATAAAGCGTTATTACCATAACTCCAGCCAACGACGGGATTAGTATTAATATCACTAAAACCTGTGCCGGGCGGACTGAAATCAACATCATCTATTCTGAAGGTATTATCACTCGGGTTGTAAACAGCATATCGTATTTTATAACTCGTTCCCCATTTTTCCTGCCATACAACTACAAAGGTATTATCTGCTGCTCCGTAATCCATAGAAGGCAGTTTTGCTTCGTCGGTATTTAGGGGTTTACCGTTGTTCATAATATTCCAGGTTTGCCCGTTATCAGTGCTTTTCTCAACCCATATATAGTCCATACTTTCGTAAGTAATATACATCGTACCATCTGGTGTTCTAACAAACTTACGCTGGCTGTTGTTTGCGTAAGCATTTGCATTGTTTGAGTGGTGGGGGTATTTGTAAAGCGCAGTGTATGTTTCGTTGTCTATTGGCCATATCGTTCTTTCGGTAGCGAGATTATGGTCATCTGTCCACCATACAAATCTATAGTCTTTTCCATTTATATTTTGCTGAAACGGAGCGGAAATTTGTCCGCTGTTTTGGTCAACAATGTTTGCTACTATTCCCGCCGGTACTGTTCCATCAAACTCGGTCTGATCATCTCTGTAAATATCGTATCTCTTCTTTAATACTCCTTGTATCTCGGCTCCGTTATCGTTAGATGCCACAGTATAATTAAAGTTTCTGGTCGTGCCACCATTAATTGGTTGAAAATTTCCTGCATTCATTGGTTTTCTTTGCCATTTACTATTATTTATCCCACTTTGATTCCAGACACGATAATAATTCCCGCTCTGTTGATCTATGGCGCCAACCAATAAGTTTTCACCTGTGATTTTAAAAGATGACGACCCATTGCTTTTTGCTTCACCATCAATATTAACAGTTCCATCATAAAAATTATTAGTCACTATAATAGTATGTTTTACATAAAATGTAATTGTTTGTTCTGCAACCTTAAAACTACCTTGTCCATTATAGGTCTCCCACAATTCAAGTCTCCAAGTATAAGTAGCGGGTGGCAAATACCACCACTGGTCTATACCATTTCCAATATTTGATTGTTGATCCGGATATGGCGGTGGAAATAATTTTATATAATACCCAATTAAATTTGGATCGTTAGATAGTTCCCAACCATAGGTTAAATTTAAAGGTATCGTTGTTTGTGTTGCTGCTTCATTGATAGCATCGTGTACGGTCTGACTATTTACCGGATTGGTAAAATAAATAGACTGTGCAGGACTATTCTCTGTAACATTTAAACAAATTAACACTGTTAACAGCAGTTGAATTATAAAGAGCTTTTTCATAACAATATTCCCTTATTTTAATTTAACTGGCAATGTGTTATATTTTCGTTGCAAATAAAGAAGGGCATAAAAAACCCTAAGTAGGTGAGCAGCCTATTATTTGTTTGCAAGTAGGAACGGTGTTGCCGCACCGTTCCTTTTAATTTATTTATCTTTACTCATTTGCCTCCTACTTATCCTGTAATGTTCCTCTTATCATTACGTTTAATGCTTTTTCGGAATTCCATCCCCAAAAGAAAACATCTTTATCTAAAATTAATGAACCAACAGCATCAAGATCTGTTGGGTAAAGAATCTTAACGTCACTACCATTGTAATGCATTATTCCGCCATAACCTGTTCCAAAAAAATCCTTTTCACTTCTTCCTAAAACGGTACTTACGTATCCGCTGGCGGAAAGATCTTTCCAAAATTCTAATTTGTAATTTCTGTATTTGTATATTTTTCTGTTAATAGTAACGTAAACATTTTCTCCTATGTTAAATAACCCGGGCCAATGATAATCCGAATAAATTTCTGTTAATTTATTCTTACCATCAAAGACAAATATCTTATCAAGAAATCCATTGTCATAATTTGTAGCGGATATTATGTAATTACCATCGTATGCTTTTTTAATATAATGGAAACCCACCCTTATATCAGGTATATTAAGATATTTCCAGTCAGTTCCGTTATATTTAAGTATTATCCCTTTATAACCTGAACCATCGTAATTGTCTGCGCTACCTACTGCATAGATATTGTTTTCTGATGTTCCGAAAATATCATTAATGATTATTTCATCATATCCCGGAAGCGAAAATTCCTTAAATTTGATCCACTGAATCCCATCATATTTCCAAATAGTATTATACATATCCCCTGCTAAAATATTATTTGCTGAAAAGCCAAATATAGCGTAGAAACCCGAACTGAGCCATTGATCAGACTTAGTCCATTTTTCGCCATCATAGTGCCATAAGCAATCCTTATAAGAGGTTCCTACAGCAACTGCCCAAATGTCATTGGGACTACTCCCCCAAATAGAAGTGATAGCAAACCAATCATCAGCAAGCAAAGTATCTGCTTCCCAAACATAATCTCTTCTGCCGGGAGGGATATTGTCATCATTGTTGACAGGGTTATCGCTGCAGGTGTTTAGCATAACTATTATGGTTGCTATAAAAATTAATATTATCTTTTTCATAACGGCTTCACCAAAAAATTAGTTCGGTAATAAAAAGGAATGAAATTAATTAACAGTATGTTAAACTTTTCTTTACGGATATTAATTATGCGGCAACAGAAAAGTTTTATTAGAATAGTAAAAGGGTTATAAAGTATTTTTACCATTAGTGCCCCCTATCTCATCAAAACAAAAAATATTAAAAATAATCCTTCCCCAAACTCTGCGGGGGGGGTAAAAAATTTTGCGCTTTCATTTGTATCCCAATTATAATCGGAAAAATATTTTACATAAAGAACATAAGATATTTCGGAAAAATATGCAACAAATAAAACGGGTCTTCTCAATTATTTGAATGAGCGCATAGGTTTTAATAAAGACAAAAGAATAAAACTTCTAAAATCAAAAATCCCTGCCTGCCTCTGGTAGGGATGATGGGTGTCCGATATTCATAAAAAGCGTAAGCAAGCGCCCCCGCCTGCGTTGCTGCATTATTATCGTACTTTCTTATTGCAGCAGAAATATTTCACCCCGCCGGGGTTTTTCCTTTATTATCCTATACCTTTTTACTACCAACATTCCACGCCTACGGCGTTATTCTTCGATAATAATCGCTTTGTTACTTATCTGTTGAAATTCGGGATATTATAATAGTCTCGTTAGAGACGACCTATTTGTAACACGGCAGGGAACTGCCGTGACAGAAAGAAAAAACCGAAAACAAAAGTTCCATCGGAACGGTCTATGCTACAAGATAAAAGACAAAAGTAAAAAGATAAAAGTGTTTAACTTCTAAACTCTAAAATTCATAATGGGTGTTCGTAAATAAAAAGAGTTGATTATTACAGCAGGCGTAGTCGTGGCTTACACCGTAATAATAATGCGGAGCGTTGCTATATAAAGGGGATTATCTGCTCAACAAATAATCGGCAATTTTGCCCAAATCTTTCACATCCTTGTTGTTGAAACTCGGCATTAACATTTGAGGGTATTGCTCCCTGTATTTTTTAAATCTTTCCGAATTCATAAATGAGGAAGGATTCCTTAAGTAGTTAATAAGTTCCTGCCTGCTGAAATGATCGGCTATATTTTTTAACTCCGGTCCCTTTGTGGTTCCTTTCAAATCGGTACCGTGACAATCGGCACAACCGAAAACAGACATTAGTTCCATACCGGATAAATTTTCGGTAGAAACCTGTTCGGACTGACCCAACATACCGGATGGTGGTGATTTTCTTAAAACTTCATCCTCTTTTGTAACTCTTCCGAGTATGAACAGAATTACAAAAAGCATCAGAAAAGAAGCAACCCATATTTGAGGTTTAGTCATATCTACCTATTAAATTGTTTCGGTTCAAAATTCAAAAATATTGAACAGAAACTTACTAAAAGAGTGTAATATTACAAATAACCCGGTATGAATTAATACGCTTATTTTCGCTTCGGTCTGTAAAGATGAGTGCTCTGCCCGAAGAAAACCTCAGCCGCTTCCATAATAGTTTCCGATAAAGTTGGATGCGGATGAATTGTTAATTTCAAATCGGTTAAGTTTGCAGCCATCTCAATTGCCAATACACCTTCGGAGATTAACTCACCTGCGCCGGGACCGCAAATGCCAACACCTAAAATTCTGTCGGTTCCGGGTTCGCTGATGAGCTTTGTTACGCCATCGCTTCTGCCTAAAGTTGTAGCTCTGCCCGAAGCAGCCCACGGAAATTTAGAAACGTTTACTTCAATCTTCTTTTCTTTCGCTTCTCTTTCGGTTAAGCCAGCCCATGCAATTTCGGGATCTGTGAAGACAACAGCAGGAATGGCTGCAGGTTCAAATGCGGCTTTGTGTCCGGCAATTACTTCCACAGCAACTCTGCCTTCGTGTGATGCTTTATGTGCAAGCATCGGTTCGCCCACAATATCCCCGATTGCATAAATGTTGCTGTCATCGGTTTGCATTTGATTGTTAACGTTTATCCATCCTCTTTCATTTACTTTTACGTTTGTGTTTTCCAATCCCAAGCCGCTTGTATCCGGCTTCCTTCCAATCGACATTAAAACATAATCGTAAACTGTTTCTTTTACTTCACCGTTTTTATCTTCAATTTTTACCTTAATTCCGTTCTTTACTTCTTTCATCTCAACTACTTTTGAGTTGAGCATCACCTCTTCGTACTTTGCCTTAATTCTTTTTGAAAGATGAGAAACAAGATCTCTGTCGGCTCCGGGTAAAAGCCCGTCGAGCATTTCCACAACCGAAACTTTACTGCCAAGTGCCTGGTAAACCGAACCTAATTCCAGCCCGATATAACCGCCGCCGATAACCAAAAGCGATTTTGGAATTGCCGGCAAATCGAGAGCGGTTTTTGAATTGAGAAGACGCTTGCTTTTAATTTCCAATGAAGGAATTGTTGCAACACGTGAACCGGTTGCAATTATAGCTTTATCGAATTTAATTTCTTCACTACCGCCGTCAGTTTTTTCAACTTTAATTGTAGATGAATTTAGGAAACTTGCTTTACCCCGAACGAAATTTATCTTTCGCTGTTTCGATAGAATGCCGAGTCCGCCGGTTAATTTATTAACAACGTTGTTTTTAAATTCTCTTAACTTATCAAGATCGATTTTGGGTTTCGAAAAATCAATTCCCCAAGCTTTTGCTTCTTCAGCTTCAGAGATAAGCTTAGCAACATGGAGCAATGCTTTTGAAGGA
>JAJRSV010000443.1 GCA_024278655.1 Bacteroidota bacterium
CGTCAAATCTCAAAAAACAAATCCCATTCATCCATTCAACCATTCAAAAATGCAGAAGCTTTTGTCAACTTGTGTAGAGCACCATCTCTTGTTAGACAAATCTTGCAATCAAACAATCTTTTGTCTTTTTACTTCCTGCCCACCGTAGCTCTACTTCACCAAGGTTACGTAGCGTAAACTTCAGCGTAGGTGGGTTGTCTTTAGTCTTTCTTCAACTCCTTTTCAATCACAGATATTATTTTCTCATCCGTGGGTTTTACTTTACTTTTGAACCTTGCAACAATTTTTCCTTCCTTCGAAATAATAAACTTTTCGAAGTTCCATTTTATATCGGATTTTTTAGTTACATCGTTGTTTGTTAATCTTTCGTACAAGGCGCACTTTTCGTCGCCGAGAATTTTAACTTTATCAAACAGCTTAAACGTAACGCCATAGTTTGTTGTGCAGAACTGCTTTATCTCTTCGTTTGAGCCGGGTTCCTGTCCGCCGAAATCGTTGCAGGGAAAAGCGAGAATTTCAAAACCTTCATCTTCATATTTTTTATAGATTGTTTCAAGGTCTTCGTACTGCGGAGTGTAGCCGCACTCGCTTGCAACATTCACTATCATCAATACCTTCCCGTTATAATCCGAAAGATTAACTATGTTACCATCCATATCTTTAACTGTTATATCGTTAATGTTATCTTTCCTGTCACCACCGTTATATTTAACTGCTGCGAAAAGCGAAACTAAAGCAGTAAGTATAAAAACCGATATTACATACAATGTTTTTATATGTTTCATTTATAACTCCATATTATTTTTCTTGCTTTATTAAATCGGTAAAGAGACAGGAAGTTAGCGGCTGACTACCCGACTTCATTCTTTGCTCGTAAATCTTTTTACCGAGACACTGACCAAGGAAGAAAGCACCGATCAGTATCGGATAAGTGTATAACGCAAAACCTATATCAGAATATATCCTTAAAAAAACAACAAACGGAATAGGCAGATGAATTGCCAATGCCCATTGCAGAGAAAACTTTCTTACATTTCCCCTCCAATATCCGAAAGGAATATTAATTATTAATACCGCTAAAGCTACAAGTAATACTTTCATTTAAACTCACAATTTTTATTAAACATAATTAAAAAGATGCCCCGGTGCAATCAAAAAAATTAATTACACCGGGTATTAAAGGTTTAAGACAATTAGATGCAGATCAGCTCATTAAGATTGCAATTGCTACGGTATTGACTATATCGTCAACACTGCAGCCGCGGCTTAAATCGAAGAAGGGTTTTTTCAAACCCTGAACAAGCGGACCGATTGCTTCGGCTCCCCCGAGACGCTGTGTAATTTTATACGCTATGTTTCCCGCATTAAGGTCAGGGAATATCATCACGTTTGCTTTGCCTGCCACGGGACTTCCCGGCGCTTTCCGCTGTCCGATTGATTCTATAACTGCCGCATCGAACTGAAGCTCTCCGTCGATATTAATATCAGGACGTTTTTCTTTTACAATTTTCAACGCCTCAAGTATTTTATCAATCGATTCGTGCTGTGCGCTCCCTTTTGTAGAAAATGAAAGCATCGCTACATACGGTTCTTCTTCCGTAAGCTTGCGGTGGTTATCTGCCGTAGAGATAGCAATATCAGCAAGCTGGTTCGCATCGGGATCGGGAACGACTGCACAATCGGCATAGCTGTAAGTTTTATCTGGAAAGACCATCCAAAAAAAGCTCGATACAACTGAAATACCTTCAGGCATTCCAACGCATTGTATTCCTGCTCTCATCACATCGGCAGTAGATGCGGTTGAACCCGCAACACTTGCATCAGCCATTCCTTCGCGTACCATCATTGCACCGAAAAACAAATCTCTTTGAATTGTTTCCCTTGCCTGCTCAATTGTAATCCCTTTATGCTTTCGCAAATTGTAAAAGATATTCGTAAAATCACTCAACTTATCGGATTTTGCAGGATCGATTATACGCACTCCTGTTAAATCCACGTTGAGCTTTTTTGCATCCTCGTATATTCTGTCTTCATTGCCCAAGGTAATAACCGAAGCGACTTTTTCTTTCGTCAGCTTCTCTGCAGCTTTAAGCACTCTTTCGTCATGCGACTCGGGCAGCACAACAGTTTTCTTTAACGCTGCAGCTTTCTCTTTTATTTTTTCCAACAATTCATTCGGCATAATCAACTCCATAATAAAAAATTAAATTAACATCCGTAAAGTTATGAATTTTAATTTTGATTAGTGTGATGCAGAACGATAAGAATTAGAAATGATTCAACAATTCTGCCCATCCTTTTTAAGGAGGGGCAGATTCCGACTTCAGTCGGAATCGGGGTGGTTTGCCGCAATAGCTTTTATGTTGTTAACAGGTTTTGTGGTAGCATCAGGATTGTGTAAGCACACCACCCCCGGCTGAAGCCGACCCCTCCTCGGCGAGGAGGGGAAAATGTTTTTATGCTATTTTTAAAATTGGTTGGTGTGCGAAGATGAAATCATTTTGCATTCGAAGCCTTTGGTATCGTAATAGTCTTTTGTTTTTATATTTATACTCTTTCGCCTGCTTAGCAATTGCTAAACTCGCGGCAAACACTGTCCGTCACGTACCATTCCGTGACGGTGCTATGCAATAGACCGTTCCGATGGAACTTTTGTTTATTGTTTTTTTTCTGGCACTTGCATACTGTATTAACACTAAACCTTATACCGTTATTTTTGTTTCTATGCATTATGTCCTATAAATTATTTGGCGGAGTAAAACAAAAAATAAATAATTCCCCCTTCCATCTTTCCCTAAAAATATTTATGTTAAAAACAAAATAACATACAACTGTAAAATGAAACCGCACAGAAGTAGTAAAACATACTTTTATCTTTTTACTTTACTCTTTTATCTTCTTTCCCTTAACACATACGCCACAATCCGCTACGTAAGCCACAACGGCAGCAACACACCGCCATACACAAGCTGGGAGACAGCAGCCGACAGCATAATGAG
>JAJRSV010000444.1 GCA_024278655.1 Bacteroidota bacterium
AATGTTTTAAACCTCACAAAAACCGGCTTAACTTCGGGTTTGAAATTGTGGGCTTTCTTTTCTATAAGTAAGTTATAGAGCGGAACAATAATATATCCCATCGCATACGAGCCGACTGAAACTTCCAGCAATCCTATTAATATACTCATAGAATCAATTCCCGTAAATCCGGGTAACAGAGCTTGCCATATTTTATGCATCTGCCAGATGCCTTCAATTCCTAACTGAATCAAAATCACTTTTATTCCAATACAAACGACATAGAAAAAAGTGAATACGAAGAACAGCGAAAGTGCTATGGGATACGGCTCAAGCTTTTTCATCTCTCTTACTCCTTTCGTTTATCCATTGGTTCGGTTCGCGCTTATACTTTCATACAGTTAAGCAGCAAGGAGTTTCCGTTTTCCTTATCTATCTTAACAGCAAGCAAATTTTCAGCACATGTTCATTTCATCGCTACAAGTATTACGCATAACCCTGTTTTATTCTCAGGGGAAAACTTCTTCACGTTATTTATATTCAGTAATACTTATATTTCAATAGACAATAATGATGCCTCAAAAAAAATCAACTTATTATTTTGATTTTAAGGAATTGCATGAGGAATAAGTTAAATTCTTTAAATAATTTTTAAAAAATTTAATTATGTTTGAGGTGCATTGTTAAAACGGATGAGTTGCAATAATTAACGGTTAAGTTCAATATCAGCGATAAAAATGCATTTTAATATTTTTCAAACCATATTCTTATTATCGACCGCTCTCGGTGCGGTTGGATTAAGCGTAATAATTTATTCGCGCAATAAAGAGAACATTACAAGCCGGTTGTTTGTACTTATGCTGCTGCTGGTAGCCGGTTATATTCTTTCACACAGCATTCACTTTGTATTTAACAGAAGCGGCGATGTTACAATATTGGATATGTCCTGCCACTCATTTCTTTTAATAATTCTCGTTACACTTACATTTTTTACCTGGAATTATCCGGCACCAAAAAAAATGGGAGTGTTGCGCAGCCTGTCTATACTTATTCCTTCTGTTGCATTGTTAATGCTGCTATGGTACGGGGCTTTAGTGCAGGAATCGCATGCTCACAATCACCGTTTCGAAGCACATTATACTGAATATTATCCTTTGTTTCTCGCATGGTATGTTTTCCTGCTGGCGTTAAACATTTACTGGTTAGTAAAAAAAATACGAAATGAAAAAGACCCGCAGCTAAAAAGTCGTGCAATATTGTTTATTGTAGGATTGCTGGCTACTAATTTCATTTCGTTTATATTCGGATTGTTTCTTCCCTGGGTGCTGGGCTTCTATTTTCTTGTGGAAATCAGTCCTTTAACATTTTTAGTAGGAGTGATTTTATTTACTGCCGTGGCGGTAGGCAAATACAATCTGTTTCCCTCAGCACTGAATAAAGTAAGCAATTTCAGCATAAACAGGAAAGTATTTTTAAGCGCGCTTATTCTTGTGCCTATAATAATACTGCTGCTCGAGATTCCGATTGTAACGATTATCTTCGAAATAAGGAGCAACGACGAACTAATTAAGCTTTTTCTAATCAGCTTATTCGGTGGTTTACTTGTAAGCGTTAGCATGTCGTTCGTTATCATGAAAGTGATTTCAAATCCGCTTAATCTTCTAAAGCGAAAAGCGAGTGAAATAGAAAAAGGAAATTACGGTATAAAAGTTGATTTCAGTTCCAATGATGAGATAGGCGAATTAACGAAAGCTTTCAACAGAATGTCGGAAACACTTAAAAATAATTACGATGAGATAAAACAGAAACAGTACCGAATAACATTGTTATTGAACGCATTTGATAAATCTTCGGTGGCAATTGCAATTGTTGACCGCGATTACAGGATAATTGAAGCGAATAAAACGTTCGGGCAGCTTATGGAAAGAACGAGAGAGCAAATAATCGGGAAGAACATTGCCGAAATACAATTCGGAGCGCAGAACGGTTTTAGCTTCGAAGAAATTGAAAAAGAACTTTCATCGCTAAACAGGTTCGAAGGTGAAATAAAATGGAAAGGACCGAATGCACGCGAGCATTACATGCTCCTTTCGGTTACGCCAACATCGCTCGAAGGCGAAAAAGCTTCGGGTTACCTTTTTGTTGAAATAGACATTACCGAAAAGAAAAAGTTAGAAGAGCAATTACTAAAATCCGAAAAGTTAGCCGCCTTGGGCGAGATGGCTGCAGTACTGGCTCACGAAATAAAAACTCCGTTGACTTCCATTAAAATGAATGCGGATATTCTGAATGAAGTTTTGGATTTGAATAAGGACGATCAGGCGTCTTTCACAATAATTCAAAAAGAAATTAACCGGCTGAATAATCTTGTGAAAGATGTGCTGAATTTTTCGCGGCAAACGGAACTTATTTACTCGAAATTCAATTTGCGGGAAATGGTCGGTAGATTAAAAGTGCAGGTTAATTCAAAACTGAAGCAGAAAAATGCAACGTTTAATAACGAAACCGAATCGATAATGATAGAAGCCGATGAAGAAAAACTTACGCAGGTACTTTTGAATTTAATCGATAACTCAATCGACAGCATTGGAGAAGATGGAATAATAACCGTAAAATCGGAAAGAAACGAAAACGGAAACGTATCAATTTATGTAATCGATGACGGTGGCAGCGATTTGGATGAGGATAAAATATTCGAGCCGTTTTTTACTTCCAAAGCTTCCGGCACAGGATTGGGATTATCAATTTCACAAAAAATAATTCAACAGCATAACGGAACTATAAAACTCGTTACATCCAGTAAGGATGCAACCGTATTCCGGATTGATATTCCCATAAGAAGACCGGAATTGCAAACAACCGAATTAAAAACCAAAACACAAGTAACATAAATAAAAGCATATAAACAGGTACTATGATGGAAAAAATATTAGTTGTAGACGATGACCAATCGATTCGTGATACTTTAAGTAACTATCTTAAAAGACAAAACTTCGATGTTTACTCAGCCGAAAACGGTGAGGAAGCATTCGAGATAACAAAAAAAATAAATCCGGATTTGATTATTACAGATGTACGCATGCCTAAAATGGACGGGCTTGAACTGCTTAACAAAGTAAAAGAAATCGACACACATATTCAGGTGATTATGATTTCGGCGTTTGATGATATGCAGAGCACGGTTAAAGCAATGCAAAACGGTGCTTACGATTACATTGAGAAACCACTGGAGATTGATAAACTTAAGTTAAGAATTAAACGTGCACTCGAAAATAAAAAGTTAAGCAGCCGCCTTGAATCACTTATTCCCGCAGATTACAAAGAGTATAAAATTGAAAATACTCTGATCGGCAAAACTCCTGAGATGAAGGAAGTTTATAAAAAAATCGGGCAGGTTTCTTCCACCAGAGTAACTGTACTTATTCAGGGAGAAAGCGGAACCGGGAAGGAATTAGTTGCTAAGTCCATTCATTATTGCGGTATCACTAAGGACCAGCCATTTATTGCAGTTAACTGTACAGCTTTAACTGAATCACTTTTAGAAAGTGAACTATTCGGTCACGTAAAAGGTGCGTTCACAGGATCGATAAGAGATAAAAAGGGTAAGT
>JAJRSV010000445.1 GCA_024278655.1 Bacteroidota bacterium
AATATTACGATGAAGAAATGCTTAATACCCTGAGCTTTCTCGATAAGTTTGTGCAGGCATACTTGGGCACCGAAAATACAATCGTCCTCGGAGCCGCCGAAAGTTTAAATGAGAAATTTGCCGGACTAATTGTAATGCTGCAGGAAGCAATCGATAAAAAAGCCAATGATGAGGTGGAGGAAAAATTAACGATATATGATAAGAACATTGAAGAAAGCAGCAGCGAAACGGAGCGGCTCAGGAAAGAATTAGATGAAATGAAAGAAAAAATTAAAATCAGGCTGGAAGAGGACCTTTCGAGAGTATCGCAGATAATTGCTTCTACTGTATCTTCTATCGAAAACGAAATTCGGAATATCGATTCCTCGCTTGATTACAATCCTACAAACACTTTTAACAGCTCGATGACTTACTCGGTTATTATTTCCATCATCGTTTTTATGATTGGCGGACTTGCCGGTTACTTAAACAGCAGCGAAATAAATGTATGGGAGTTTAAAAGTGTTATGAGTATTGTGTTTTCGGCAGGAATAAAATGGTCGGCAGTAAGTATTTTTATCGGCATTTTAATTTCATTCATACTTTCGGCTTCAACGGTGCTGGAAAGATCGAGCAAAAAGCAGAAACTGATGGAAGAGATTGGAGCAATAAAGAACAGCGAAGAAAGAGAAAAAGAAAAAATGAAAATGCTTGCCGAAGACAGATTGAAATCGCTTGAAGAACGATATAAGCAAAAGATAAAACATTATGAAACGAGAATGAACGAACTATCGGAACAGAAAAAGAACGAAAAAGAAATGATGAAAAAAACCATCTTACAGAACTATCAAAAATTAATCGATCAGTTAAACGCGCTGCTTGCTTAATCGAGAACCCTCCCTGGTTATTATTAGCCACAGTAACAGAAACAGCCAGTCATAATTTATTATTCCTTTTAATTTCCGCTGATAATCGGGTGGTATGGAAATGGGAAGAGTAACCGCAAGGTAAACTGCATCCGCATATAGTGTGTTGAAAATAATTTTTTAATATAACACCGGAACGGTATGGAAAATAAAAAAAGATTAAGCAGTAAAGAATCGGAATTAGATAACATAATCCCACCCGAAATAAAAAACGATGAATTTTATAATATTATTATTCAGCTAACCGCTGCCGAAAAAATAAAAACCGTTTTGGAAATCGGTTCCAGCGACGGAAGCGGCAGTACCGAAGCATTCGTAGAAGGTTTAAAGCGGAACGGCAATAATCCTCTCCTGTTTTGTCTTGAAGTATCGAAACCGCGATTCGAAAAGCTTGAGCAGCGCTACCGGGATTTTGATTCGGTAAAATGTTATAACTATTCGTCCGTGTCGAAAGAAAAATTTCCCGCTAAAGAAAATGTGGAAAATTTTTATCATCGTGTTAACTCGAACTTAAACAACTATCCGCTTGAAAGGATTTTAGGTTGGCTCGAGCAGGATATGGAATATCTTGAAAACCATAACATTCGGGATAACGGAATTAAAAAAATAAAAGAAGAAAACGGAATATTCTACTTCGATATGGTTTTAATTGACGGCTCTGAGTTTACCGGCGAAGCAGAGTTGGAGGAAGTTTACGGCGCCAAATATATTTTGCTGGATGATATAAAAGGTTATAAAAATTTTCGTAATTATATACGCCTTCTGAAAGATGCCAATTACGACCTGATAATAGATAACAAAGAGTTAAGAAACGGCTATGCCGTGTTTAAACGCGTCTGCAGCGATTTACCCGTTCACTTCTTTACGATAGTCCTTAACGGATTACCCTTCATGAAATACCACATTGAGATTTTAAGCAAACTACCTTTCAAATGGCATTGGCATATAATTGAGGGAGTTGCGGATTTGAAGCACGATACTGCTTGGTCGCTAAATAACGGCGGGCACATCCCTGACGATTTTATTAAAAATGGATTGAGTAATGATGGTACAACAGAGTTAATCGATGAGTTAAAAACATTATACCCGGACAACATTACCGTTTACAGAAAACCGGACGGCAGATTTTGGGACGGAAAGCTGGAGATGGTAAATGCACCGCTTCCCAACATAAAGGAAGAGTGCCTGCTTTGGCAGTTGGATGCCGATGAGTTGTGGAATGTAAACCAGATTATTAAAGCAAGAAATCTGTTCATCGCCAATCCTCAAAAAAAATCTGCTTATTATTATTGCAGCTATTTCGTTAATGAAAACTTAGTAACATCAACCGTTAATACTTACGGCAATTATACGAGTTACGAATGGCTGAGAACCTGGCGATACGAGCCCGGCGATAAGTGGATGTCGCACGAACCTCCCCGGCTTTCGTTCATCGATAAAAACAATAATTGGACTTATAAATCAACGCTCGATAAGTTTTTGCATGAAGAGACGAAAAAAGAAGGACTCGTCTTTCAGCATTATGCCTATGTGCTGCCTGAGCAATTGCTGTTCAAGGAAAAGTATTACGGTTACGGGAATGCACTTGAATCGTGGGAAGAACTCGGAAAGTGCACGAATTTTCCGGTTAAGCTAAAAGATTATTTTAACTGGGTTAAAGATGATGCATTGGTTGACACAGCAGATAAGTTAAATATAAAACCGTTCTTCGTGAAAAATGAAAACGGTGGTTGGTCTGTATCGCAGGCGGCTTTTGATGAATGCTGTTCCGCTGCTGATGATAACGGTTATAAAAACAATGTGTTAACAATCGACAATCTTAAGGACTACAAAGCCGTTGAAATAAAAAAACGAAGCAGGAAAAATATTCTTGTTGTTTCGCACGAACGTTCGGGCACACATTTTTTAATCAATGCTATCGCACGAAACTTTCTGCATTACTCGAACGAAGAAATAAGCTTGCTCGGTTCACCGCCGGAGTTAAAAGAGATATTCGAAAAGCTTAACTCGGTTGAAGAGAGACGCATAATTAAGTCTCATCATCAAATTGATTTTTTCAGGGAAATATTATCCGGGATGCTCGAACATTTTCACATCTTTTATATTGTAAGGGACGGAAGGGATGTATTAACAAGTTTCTATCATTATTCCAACGAAGCTCCCGAAGATAAATTTCCTCATACAAAAAGTATTTCAGAGCTGCTGAGTTTAAATCCTGCCGGGTATGAATACGACAACGCTTACTCGTTGAACAAATCGCAAAATGTTGTGGAACGGTGGGTTAAACATGTTGAGGGCTGGCTTGAAGTTGAGGATAAAATTAATGTAATCAAGTACGAAGATTTGATGAATAATTTTGAAGACGAGATAAAGCACATAGCCGGAATACTGAAGCAACCGCTTCCTGCACAAATAACAAAACCGGATTTAAAAGACAGGACAATCTCTCCGAGAAAAGGAATAGTCGGCGATTGGCGGAATCATTTCAATCGTGAGGATGAAAGTTTATTCAACGCTTTCGCAAACAATCTGATGCAGCGACTGGGATACTATCCGGAAGAGCAAAATAATTTACCGGATGCCGAAAAAGTAAAAAGTATTGTTATTGTCAGAATTGATTCAATCGGGGATGCACTGCTTGCATCTTCAATTATTAAACCACTGAAAGAAAAATATGCTGACCCTGAGATTACAATTATCTGCCAGGAACATATAGCCGAACTGTACGAAGGCACACCGCTGATAAATAAAGTGATAACGATTGATAAAAAAAGAATGAGCGAGGATGCTGATTATAAATCGGGAATGATTACACTGTTGAGTAATGTTAAAGCTGATTTGGTAATTCATTCAATCTATTCACGCGAGCCGCTTGGTGACTTGGTTGCAGCAGCAATAAATACAAAAGCAAGAATCGGTTTTGAAGGAGATTTGAATAACATTACCGAAGAACAAAGGAATTTACATAACCGTTTTTACACTCACTTAATTCACTGTAATGAAAATTATGAACCGGAATTAAACAGGCATAAGAGATTGCTCGATTATCTGGGCATTAAAAGCGAAACTCTTCATCCCGTAATATGGCTGACGGATAAAGACAAAAAGTTTGCAGATGATTTTTTAAGTAGTAATAACATAAAACCTAATCAATATATCGTCCTCTTCGGAGGAGCGCAGAAGGAAGAGAGAAAGTATACCGGTTTCGGCAAAGCAATAAACAATCTGGCTGTTAAAAATAATTTAACTGTAATCGCGCTTGGTTCGCAGGAAGATTACGAAATAAATCAACTGAATCTTAACGATATTCAAAATGCAACAATAAATCTTTCCGGCAAAACATCAATAAAACAAGCTGCGGCTCTTATCAGTAAAGCCGCACTTGCAGTGGGTACCGAAACGGGGTTGGCACATGCTGCCTGCGCCGTTGGAACTCCGAACGTAATTTTATTAGGCGGCGGACACTTCGGGCGTTTTATGCCTTATTCAAACCTGACTTCCGTTGTTGCTTTACCGTTAGACTGTTACGGATGTGATTGGAAGTGCAAATTCGATCATGCTTATTGTGTGAAAGACGTTGACTATCGTGCAATTGAAAAAGCCGTTGAAGAATCATTTCATTCATCATCATCAAAAGCGAGAATATTCGTTCAAACAGCTTACACTTTTGCTCCCGGTAACGATAAACCCGTGTGGCGGCACGACGGTAAATATTTAAACAGTCTGGATGTAGAAATCATAAAAGTAAAGCCCGAGGTATCGGAAGAAGAAATTGAATCTCTTATTGAAAACGGAAATTACGAAGAGGCATTGAAACATATCCATTCAGTTTTGAATTACGACGGTAACGATGTGAATGCCTTGAATAATCTTGCGGCAGTTCAGATTTTATTGAAAAGGTGGGAAGATGCATCAGCCACACTCGGAAGAATTATTAAAATCGATCCAAGTTACTGATACTGAAATTGAAAATGCAATTAATAAACATAAATCTTTAAGAGATTCTATTGATAAGGAGTTTCACTCTCGAACTATGTTAACTGGATCCTATAAACGAAATACGGGTGTTAATCCTTTAAACGATGTGGATGTGTTTCTATGGTTGCCAAAAGATTACATTGGTATTGAATCAATTACTGAAATAAGGAGTATTGAGCCAAAAAAGATCCTAGAAAAAGTAAAAAGAAAATTAAAATCAATTGGTGTTGATAATGAGTCAATTGTTATTCAAACTCATTCTTTGGGCATAAAATTTCAAGCTGAAGATTTTTCAATTGATTTAATCCCTGCTTTTTCAAAAGAAGATCCAAATGAAGGAATAGATTTTAATCGTATTTTTTATATACCAGAAACCGATTCTGATTCATGGATAATAGCTGAACCAGAGAAAGATCGTGTTAGTCTCAGTATTGCTAATAACAAAGGTAAGAAAAAAGTTGTACCTACAATTAAACTATTTAAACATTGGAGAAACTGCCAAAATGAAAAAACTTTCAAATCTTTTCAAATAGAAAGCTTATGCAGGTATTTGGCTGAAGAACCATCCAGTACTGTGTTTAATTCAGGCAAAAATTTATTTGAAACTTACTTAGATGCAAGTAAAGAAATAATGCGAATATTAAATAGCAAAACACCTATCAATAACACTATTAATCTAAGGAAAGATCCATTAAAATTATTGTATTCAGAAAGTAAGAGATATGATATTACTAAACGAAAAGTTGGTGGACTAATTCGTAGACTAGAGAAGATCGAAGATGATTATAAAAAAGGAAATTACGAGAGATCATTCGATGACTTAGGTAATTTATTCTCTGTTTCAACAAGAGCGCTAAATAGAGGCTTTAGTGGTACAAAAGTGAATAAAAAAGCCCCTGAAAAAAGGTTTGGGTAAAAAATTTCTGAATTAGATAATAAATGGTATTTAACATATCCAGATCGATTGAAAAAAGAAATTAGAGAGGTTGGATTTGAATTTCCAGAATTCAATCTTAAAAGGGATCAAAATAATGATGTATTTTGGTCAGGTCAGTTAAAAATTCATGAAGAAGAATATCTTCTAAAAATTTGTTATCCAAATGATTTCCCTTTTTTACAACCAATTAATTTTATTTTTCAATTTTTCAAAGAA
>JAJRSV010000446.1 GCA_024278655.1 Bacteroidota bacterium
AAAACGACAATACCTACTTATGATCTTGCTCTGAAATTTGAAAATGAGGGATATTACTTGATTGCTTATCCGCTTTTTTATGAATGTTTAGGCGACACGACATTCGATAAAGGCGATATTTACTTCCATTGCGGCTGGTGCACCGAACAAGCGGGTGAAGATTACCGCGATATTTCAGTTTCATTTTATTTTAAGGCAGGAGAATATGCTAACGATTCAATCTGCAGGATGAACAGCTACTTCAGAGCCGGCTGGATATTGATGCATAAAAAAGATTTTGAGAATGCAATCCTGTCTTTTAAACGATCAATCGAAATTGGTCATAAAGAATGTGAGTACGGAAAACTCTACTCTGAATCGCTTTACTGGTGTGCAATATGTCTCGAATCGAAAGGAAGGTATTTTGATGCGATAGAACTTTACAAAACCGCAGCCGATCTTTCAGCAGAGCTTAATCCCGAATGCCGCTACAGGGAAATTATGTGTTTAACTGCTGTTGGCTTGTTCGAAAGCGCTGCAAAAGTTTGCAGCAGTTTCAGCAAAAATCCGCCGAAGAATTTCGATTTGCAGAGATATAATGATTTGAAGGCACTCCTCCAAAGAGAACAGGCAATGCTCGAAAAAAGTCTGCACGAAACAAACAGCTACCGAAGGTGCGGATGATGTTCGAAACAAGAGAACAAATAAAAACCCATGCCCCGCCTGTTTTCCATAAACGTAACGACATCGAGTATATGGCTTATACTGGTCAGTACGAATTTGTTTACTCGTTTATCAAAAAATTAGATAAAGAGTCCAGAGAAAGTTATTTCGATAAAAATATTTTGAGCCAGGCAATATGGGGAAGCATTATGAAGGTAAGGATGTTGCAGCAGATTCATAATGATGACGGCTTACAAAATGAAAAGAAATTTTTGATTGAGTTGGTTGATTTCTTCCTGCAAAAATGTAAAGAGCACAAACAGTTCCCGCGTGAGTTATTCGAATCTCTCCTTTATGTATCCGAGCTTCTTGTTCAATTAACGGAATATGAACTTGCCCGGAAATATCTTGAAGATGCACTTGCCTACGGAATAAATAAATTTCCATCTATGCGAATGCAGGCAATTAACCGCATTGCACTGATTATGAGCAACAGCGGTAATCTCGAAGCGTCGCAGAAGTTTTTAAGCGATCTTGTCGAACATCCCTATTTAATAAGCGACAGAAACAAGATTGCCGAACTGCTTTTCAATTACAGTCAGGTGAAATTAAAAAACAGGCACATCGAGTATTACAAGAAAATACTCTTCCTCGGTTTACGTTATTTCTATTCGAACATTGAAGAGCGAAGAAGATTTTATGATCAGTTGATTTTAACCTACCGCCGCTCGTATAAATTGCTGATTAGCAGCGATGTGAACATAACAGATAAAATGCTTTTTATGATTCACTGGGTTTACTTCAAACTGCTGCAGTTCAAAAGATTATCGTTCGGAACCATTGTTAAACCGGCAAACAAAATTTTACTCGGATTGATTTACCTTATCAACTATGGTAAAAGAGCGGAAACGATTCAACTAAAAAGAGAAATTGTTGAGTCGGATTATCCAATACTTACACGTATTACTAACGATAATATTTTATCTCCCCAAACCGATAACTTAAAGAACATTCTGATAACCCGTGCAATGGGCGGCATCGGTGATCTGCTGATGATGACATCAGGTATTCATGCCTTGAAGAAAAAATATCCGAACAAGGAAATTCATCTTGCGGTTCAAAAAAGATATTTCCAATTGTTCGAAGGTAATGACGATGTTAAGCTTGTTGATATCGAAGGAGAATTCTTTTCGCATCTTGAATATAAAAGGTGGTATAACTTAACCGATTGTCCCGCTTCAAGAGTCGAAAGCCGTACAGCACCGAAAGTAAGAAAGAGCAGAATCGATATCTTCGCCCGTTCGTTGGGAATAAGAGGAATAAAATATTTTACAATGCACAGGAAACCGAGATACTTTATTACAGAAGATGAAAAAATATTTGCGAACAACTTTTGGAATGTGAACGACTTGCGTAGTAAAAAGGTAATTGGTGTTCAAATTCATTCGGATGAAACTTACCGCGATTATCCTTTAATGGAAAAATTAGTCGAAAGAATTTCGAAGGAATACACAGTGCTGCTGTTTGACGGCACTCCGATTAATGGATACAATTTTGAAAATGTTATTAAAGTAGAATCATTCTCATTAAGAAAAGCTTTTGCAATTGCTAGCAGGTGCGATTTAATAATTGCTCCCGATTCCGCATTCGTTCACTTTGCTGCTGCGTTCGATATTCCAACTATTGCGCTGTTCGGTCCGATCGACGGAAAAGTAAGAACGAAGCACTATCCCAACTGCACATTCATCGATTCACGTGAACAGTTCGGCTGCCTGCCCTGCTGGCGAAATGAATCGATACCGTGTAAGCTTACCGGAATGAGAATTAGCGTTTGTATGGAACACATTTCCATCGATAATATAATTAATACTCTACACCAAAAACTTAACGGTGAAATTCAATGAAACATTTAAGCAAAATTTGTGATGCTGCAGATTGGTTCGATGAAGATTTTAAACGGGTTGTAAAAAACGAACTGATGGAACCGCCGAGATTCCACCGTAAGCAATGGGAGTTTGCGATGATATTTTTAACGCTTGAAAATCTCGGACTGCTGAAGGGAGACAAAATCGGACTTTCACTCGGTGGTGGAAACGAACGCGTACTTTACTCGATTGCAAAACATATTAAAAAATTGATTGTAACCGACCTTTACGATACCGACACAACCTGGGACTGCGCAAGAACCGAAGACCCCGATGAATTCATCAAAGCAAGTAAACCGTTTCCGGTTGATGATGAAAAACTGAAAGCTATACGGATGGACATGCGTCATCTTGATTTTGAAGATAACAAATTCGATTTCTGCTATTCATCCTGTGCTGTTGAGCATATCGGTAATTTCGAAGATTTTGTGCAGCACTTAAATGAAGTTTACCGCACGCTTAAAGAAGGCGGCGTTTATGTGTTTACAACAGAGTTTCAGTTTGGTAATGTAACAGTAAAAGACCCGAACAACTATATCTTTTCACCGACGTTTCTCAATTACATTTTTGAACACATTAAGCTCACACCTGTTTTTGATCCCGATGTTTCGATAACAGAAAACAATATTAACAATCCATATCCTTCCAACATAAAAAATCTTTGTTACGCAGGCGAAACTAGTTTCGCTGAAAAAATTTACAACGACTTTCCGCATCTTATTTTGTTAAGGGGAAAGCATCCGTTCACTTCAATATTGTTCGTACTTAAAAAAGAATCAGCAGAGAGAAGCAAGCAGCAGGTTAAGTTCAACAACTTTGCACAAAGCAGGCGTTTTATTGATGAAGGATTTGAGAAATATAAAGAAGCAATAAACAACACACGCGTTTCGTTTAATCCTTTCTCGATGCTGCCGGAGGGTGTTTCCCGCTTCTTCCTTAATCACGCAGAGTTTTTTGATAAAAAAGATGATGAGAAAAACGATGATACACTCTTTCACACCGATTACTTCTGGCTCGGCAGCCGTGAACGTTATTTCAATTTCAAGATGAAGATAAATAATACAGAGCCGAATGTTGGTAACATTCTTCAGTTAAGAATTCATAGGTACTCAACTCTTAACTCCGAAAATGTTGAATGTGTTTTCGAGAAAGAGATTAATGTAAATGAAATCGAAGAGATAAATGAAGAAACAGCAATCGAAGTAAGCGAAGATTACAACTATGCTTTGCTTGCAAAAATGGTTTCGGGCAAATGTAAGATTTGTGATATTTCTTTAACAAGCGGCATAACTCAAAATAAAAATATGCAGGATGAAAAAGAAATCGCCAATCAAATAACAGAAACAATAGCATGACTTTTTCGAAAAAAAATATAGATAAACCATCGCTTCGCTTTGCATGGCATTTTGCAATCAGCCAGTTAAAGTTAAAGTATCGTTACACTGCTCTTGGCTTTTTGTGGAACTTTCTTGAGCCAGCGCTTTATCTTATAATATTAAGTCTGGTCTTTTCAGTAGTTAACAGAATGAACTTAAGCGATTACGCCGTATTTCTGTTCAGTGCACTTGTGCCGTGGCGTTACTTCGAAAAAGTTGTAAACACAGTTATGGAATCGATTGTTAACGGTGAATGGCTGCTTAAGAAGATGTATGTTTCACCGTTTGCATTTCCGCTTAACAGATGGATTATTTCGAGTTTTGAATTTCTTTTCAGCATAAGTGTGGCGTTTATAATCTTTGCTTTCATAAAAGAGAACTGGACTATACATCTGCTAATCCTTCCGCTTTCAATTATTCCGTGGGCATTGTTAGGAATGGGTTTGGGAATGACGGCGGCAGTGCTTTACACTTTCTTCAGAGATATAAAACCGCTTGTGCAAATGCTTTTAACGTTAACGTTTTTTACTTCGCCGATACTTTTTAATAAAGATTTATTCGATCCGAACTCTCTGCAGGCAAAGATTATGAGTTTGCATCCGTTTACATATCTTGCAGCACTTTTTCAAAAACCAGTTTACCAGGAAGCTTTTCCTTCGGTTTATGATTGGGTTATCTCTTTCGGTTTTGCATTTGCTGCGTTAGGGGTGGGAGTGTTTTTAATCAACAAGTTCAAATCAAAATTTTATTTCTACCTATGATGGATAAGCTGAATAACATATTCGAGTTGAATAATGTGTTTGTTGAATTTGAGAAGCATTCGATTAAAAGAAGAAGTTTGCGGGAAGCTCTCGGTGCAAAACTCAAAAAGCAAAGCACCGAAAAGATAGAAGCATTGAAGAAAATAAATCTTAAAATAACCGAAGGTGAACACATAGGAATTATCGGCAGGAACGGTGCGGGGAAATCAACTCTGTTAAAGGTGCTTACTAAAGTTATCATTCCCAACAAAGGCGATGTTATAAGGAATGAAAGCAAACACTTCGTGCCGTTGCTTGAATTGGGAATAGGATTTCAGGGCGACCTTTCGGGCAAAGAGAATTGTCTGCTCGCAGGAATGCTGATGGGATATACTAAAGATGAAGTGGAAGAAAAGCTGCAAAGCATAATTGAGTTTTCGGAATTAGGAGATTTCATAAACGAACCTGTAAAGAACTATTCATCGGGAATGTATGCAAGACTGGCATTTGCAATTGCAACCGACATCGAGCCCGAAGTGCTTATTGTTGACGAAGTGTTCGGTGTGGGCGATGAGTTTTTTATGCGGAAGTGTATCGTGCGAATGCAAAAGCTTATGGCTGATGGTGTAACCACGGTTTTTGTCGCTCACAACATCGATTTTCTAACTGCACATTGCAGCAGGATGATATGGATTGATGAAGGAAAAATTATAATGGACGGCGACCCGCACGAAGTGGCGCGTGCTTATCGTTCGTCTGATACAAGTTTAAAATTATTAAAGGCACAATAACAAAAGTGAGTTGAGTATGGGACGGGTAAAATTCAATCCGCAGAACACGGTTGTAATAAATGCAACCAACATTGGATTCAAATACCATGGACTTGGTGTTTATTCTTTGAATCTTCTTAAAGAGTTAACAAAGCTTAAAACGGGTTTGCGTTTTATTGTTTACGTTAACAAAACCGCCGCACCGCATTTAAGCGGTATAAAATTCCCACAAAACTTTTTGGTTAAGTGGGTATCTAAATCGCTTTCGCCCGATTATAAATTTAAAGGGCATTTAATGCGGTTGATATTTTCGAACCTGCTTTCGCTTAAATACAGGAAGTATCTCATCTTCAACACAAGCCAGTTGGAAATAAGCTTCTTCCGTTCGAATCAGGTTGTTACGATACACGATGTTATTCCGCTGCTGTTTAAGAATTATCACAAAAAGCAGTTCATTTATTATAAGTTGATTTTAAAATTCGGATTAAAAAAGGCGCGTTACATTTTAACGCCTTCGCACAATTCAAAAGATTTGCTTCAGGAAATGTATGATATTCCCGATGACAGAATAAGAGTGATTTACAACGGTGCCGATACACTAATCAATAAAGATAAAGTCTTCGAAAACAAAACCGGTAAACCTTACCTTCTTTACATCGGGAGAATATGCAAGATGAAGAACATCAAAGGCATTATTGAATCGTTCGGTGCTATTGCCGATAAGATACCACACGACCTGATAATTGTAGGCAACGATTGGAAAGTGTTTATCGAAGAGTTATACTTCTCTCAGATTGACCATCGGCTTCGTAAGAGAATTAAGTTTAAAGAGAATGTTTCCAATGAAGAAAAATGCCGGCTGTTCAAAAATGCAGAGATGCTTATCTTTCCATCGTTCTACGAAGGTTTTGGGCTGCCGCCTATTGAAGCAATGGCTTGCGGCTGTCCCGTTATCGTATCGAACAATTCATCCCTGCCCGAAATATGCGGCGACGGTGCGTACTATGTTAACCCTGTTAATATTAAAGAAATATCCACCGCAATTTTACGTCTTATAAAAGATACTGAATTAAGAAACGAGCTTACGGCAAAAGGGAAAGAGAGAGCATCGAATTTCAGGTGGGATTTTTCTGCGGTCAAGCATCTCTGGTTGCTCGAGCAGATAGTTGATTCTTCAACATTCCCTGTAGTAGAAACACATCCGCTGTTACTGCCAGTTTTAGAATCGCTGCAGAAGAGAGCATTGTCGCAAACGCAATCGTAATAAGTGCCAGTCACTTTATGAAGATGAAAGCAAGCTTGAAGTGACTGGCACTTATTGTTCCTTTTAATTCAATCTTATAATAACAACTCTTCTGTTCTTTGCTCTTCCTTCTTTT
>JAJRSV010000447.1 GCA_024278655.1 Bacteroidota bacterium
CAACAAGGTTTAATCCGGGTTCATAAATATCAACAAATATATCTGGTCTGGTTTGCTTTGAACCGTCCGCGCTTCTGAACACAAAAGCCAATTGGTTTATAACTTCGTTCGGATCGGTAACACTGTAAAACTCTCTCGGAAATCCAATGGTAAGCTGGTACAAATTCGCGCCCAAACGAGTAAGCGCCGGCTGTGTTTGATTATCGCCCCAGTTGCCTATAACATGCTGCCAGTCGCCGTAGTTTGTATTAACACCGGTGTGTGCGTAAACCGTGCCGTTGTAATCCAGCAGCTCTTCGGCACCCGGTTGTGTTGTATCGAGTATTACTACTATACTGTCGCTTTCCGTCGGGAATTCAGGAATGGTTACCACAACCTGCGAATAAACCAAACACGAGATAAATAAAGTATTAAATATTGTGAGCAAAAATTTCATTTGGGTTTCCTTCCTGAGTCAAAAATTTTCTTATTTTTTTCCGGTAATCTGAACAACAACTTCCCGTCTTCTCGGTCTGTTATCGAAATCAACAAAAATAATCTGCTGCCAGGTTCCTAACAGCATACTTCCGTTATTAAACGGAACGGTTAGCGAAGCACCCTGAATTGACGCGCGAACATGTGCATGCCCGTTTCCGTCGTGCCAGGTATTATCGTGCTGATAAGTGATGTTTTCCGGAGCAATTCTGCTGAAGAACGCCGGGTAATCTTTCAACAAGCCGGGTTCGTACTCAATAGTTGTAATTCCTGCTGTTGAGCCGCCTGCAAAAATAAGCGCACTGCCTTCAACAAATCCGGCATCATTAATTATCTGCTGAACCTGTCCGGTAATATCTATTATATCGCAGTTACCTTTTGTGCTTATTGAGAATGAAGCGGTTTCAATATCCATTCTCTATCCTTTTATTTTACTATTATTCAACTAAAAAGTTATTTACGAAACTCAAAAATAACAAGGTAAAAGGAGAAATAAGCTATTTGCCTCAAAATATTTTCGTTCGAATCACTTTTATTTATTGATTGTGAAGTGCACCGGGTATAATTTTGTCTGAACGAATTTTCAATATTAATTAAAGAACGGAAGAAGATATGACCTCACAGGATTATATTAACCTTGAAGATAAATACGGCGCTCACAACTATCACCCGATTGATGTTGTAATTGACCGCGGCGAGGGCGTTTGGGTTTGGGATGTTGAAGGGAAAAAATATATGGATTTCCTTTCGGCATATTCCGCAGTAAACCAGGGACACTGCCACCCGAAAATAATTGCCGCTTTAACCGAACAGGCACAAAAGCTTACATTAACCTCACGGGCGTTTTATAACAGTCAGCTTGGCGTTTACGAAAAGTACATAACCGAATTTTTCGGTTACGATAAAGTACTTCCGATGAACACCGGCGTTGAAGCAGTCGAGACGGCATTTAAACTTGCGCGCAAGTGGGCTTACACAGTTAAAGGAATCAAAGAGTACGACGCTAAAATAATTTTCGCCAAAGAAAACTTTCACGGCAGAACAATGATGGCTGTATCCGCTTCCACCGATCCGGATTGTAAAGAAGGTTACGGTCCTTACCTCCCCGGAATTGAATTGGTTCCTTACGATGATTTGGGTGCACTCGAAAAAGCTTTGGAAGATAAAAACGTAGCCGCTTTTATTGTTGAACCGATTCAGGGTGAAGCCGGTGTTGTTGTACCGGGCGAAGGATATTTGAAAAAGGCACACGAGCTTTGCAAAGCAAAAAATGTTCTGCTTATCTGCGATGAAGTTCAAACAGGATTGGCAAGAACCGGTAAAATGCTTGCATCCGAACACGAAGGCGTAAGACCCGATGTGCTTATACTCGGCAAAGCACTTTCCGGCGGTGTTCTTCCGATATCGGCAGTATTAGCCGATGACGATATAATGCTTACTATTAAACCGGGGCAGCATGGCTCAACGTTTGGCGGTAACCCGTTGGCTGCAAGAGTTGCTGTTGCCGCGCTTGAAGTACTTAAGGAAGAGAAGCTTGCAGAGAATGCCGATAAGCTCGGCAAATATTTCCGTGAGCAGATGCAGAAGATTGTTGACGAACTTGAAATAGTTACACTCGTAAGAGGAAAAGGATTGCTGAATGCAATAGTTATAAAACCAACGGCTACAGGCAAAACCGCATGGGACGTTTGTGTTGAATTGAAGAACAACGGACTGCTTGCAAAACCGACTCACGGCGATATAATAAGATTTGCACCGCCGCTTGTAATTACAAAAGATGAAATTGACTGGGCAGTTGAAACAATAAGAAAAGTCTTGGTAAAATTTGAAGCCGAAAACAAACCGATTACAGAAAAAGCCGGCTAAATCAAGACAAAAGAAGGAATACTTCATCATTCAATATTGAATGTCCGGTGTTCGATATTCAAAAAAAGCGAAAGCAAGCGGCTCCGCTTGCTTTTATCAATTCCCGTTTGCTTTAGCAGACGGACATGAAGACAGCAAACATGAAATCGAACGGCAATTGATGAATGACTGCGAAGCAGTCTAATGTTTGTAAAAAGGAAAAAACGAGATGATGTAAACGATGCCGAAGGTATCGAAGAAGGATACCCTGGCAGGCGTTAACTTCAACCGCCTCGCGGTTGCTATGGAGTGTCGGGTTTTCTTTTTCTGCTACAAACTTTTGACACCTTCGGTGTCATTCTTATTTTTTATCTATCATTATTGTATTATCAAAACTTCGAAAATCTAAAATCCCAGCCTGCCTTTGGTAGGGTTGATGGATATTCGGGTGAGTTTTGCACAAGTCGCCTGCGTGGACGCAGGCTCGCCACCGTTTTGAAACTATTAGCGTAAGCAAGCGTCCCCGCTTGCGTTGTGAGCAAGACAAAAGAGTAAAGTAAAAAGAAAAAAGGTTACAAAATTGCAAGATTAAAAGATTACAAGATTGAATAATTAAACAACCACGAACTACGAACCAAGCACCAAGAACTAAAATAAAAAACTTTGCCTACCGCCTATTGCATACTGCCTACTTTTACCTGATACAGCTTTCTGTCTCCTGTCTTCTTGTAGCAAAAACATTCCACCCCTACCGGGGTTGCGTTGTGAAAATGATAGTTTTGTTAATTGGTTCTTAAGAATTGGAAATTATTTGATAATTGTTTATTGAGGTTTGCGCTTTTGTAAGCAAACGCAGATTGATAATCTGCGCTACAAAATGCATCTTTGCGTTCGGCTTCTATCATTAGAAAACAAAACCAAGAACCACGAACTAAGAACATTCTGTCTCCTGACTTCTTACTTCTTGCGGCAAAAACATTTCACCCCGCCGGGGTTTTTGTTTCACTTCGCTTTTCGGTTCTACAAACATACCACTCCTACGTAGTTATTCTTTGATAATAATCGCTTTGTTGATTGTTTGTTGAAATCTTAGATTTATAATAGTCTCGTTATAGACGACCTGTTTGTAACACGTCAGGGAACTGCCGTGAAAGAAAGAAAAGAAGAAAATAAAAGTTCCATAGGAACGACCTGCAGCCTCGCCGGCTTACGCTGAAAGAAGATTAAAGATTAACCCGCCTTCACTAAAGTTACGGTGGGCAGGAGTAAAAAGACTAAAGATTATCAAATTGTTTTATAACTTCGACATCCAATATTGAATGTTCGGTGTTCGATATTCATAAACACGTAAGCAAGATAAAAGACAAATGTAAAAAGCGTAATGAAAATTATTAATTCAATCACCCAATCATTCAATCAACAAATCACCAAATCATATGGATTGCGCGGTTTCTTACTGATGAACCAAAAACTCATTCAGTATATGTTTGGTCTCTTCAATTGCGATTTTTAGTTTTGGTAATCGTTCCTCTACGCTCATCACGTCGTTACTCTTTGCAGAAATTTCTATCCCGAATGCTTCATCGCCTACTTTTTGCGCTCCCACGGAATAGCTTGCACCTTTAATGGTATGAGCAAGAGCTACAATGCTTTCGGTATCTTTGCTTTGAACAAGCGAAACCATCTTTTCGTATTTCTCGCTCACGTCGTCCAAATACGATGAGAGCAAATCTCTTTCGAATTCAAAATCGTTTGCACTTACTTTTTTCAGCCGCTCGAAATCGAACAAAGTGTTGTCCGTCATCGGCTGCGGTTGCTGTTGCACAGCATCCTTAGGTGTATTCTTTACATCCAAAAGCACATCTATCTTTTCCAGTAAATCTTTTGCAATAATCGGTTTCGATATGTAATCATTCATACCGGCATTAATACATTTATCCCTGTCGCCCATAAGTGCATGTGCAGTTAATGCAATGATAGGCACGTCTTTTTTAGTATTATCCATTTCCCTTATCATTTTAGTTGCAGTAAAGCCGTCAACTTCAGGCATCTGAATATCCATCAATATCAAATCGTAATCACCTTCCTGAATAGCTTTAACGGCTTCGGCACCGTTATTAACAGCAGTTGCTTTATAACCGGCAGCTTCCAAAATCTTCAACGATACTTTCTGGTTTATAAGATTATCTTCAGCCAACAGTATATTATAACGGCTTCTTAATTCTTTAATAGAGTATCCGGTTTGTGTTTCAAAAGAAAGAGGTTCTTCTTTTTTTATTTCTTCTTTTATCATTGTTGTTCCGGTTTCACCGGTTCCGTTATTCTTCTGAGCTTTTACTTTAATACTAAAGTTAAAGCAGCTCCCTTTTCCTTCTTCACTAGTCACGCCTATTTTACCTCCCATTAGTGTAACATATTCTTTACAGATTACAAGACCTAACCCGGTACCACCAAGCGCTTTGCTTTCTGTACCGTCTACCTGAGAGAAGGGTTTAAATAGTGAACTGATTTTATCAGCAGGAATTCCGATTCCGGTATCGATTATGGAAACATCTACTTCTACCTGCTCATCATCTGATTTTTTAGTATTTATTTTAATTCTTATTTCGCCGTCTGTTGTAAACTTAACTGCATTACTTAAAAGATTCAGGAATATCTGACGGATTTTAGTTGGATCGCCGTTAAGCAAATGGATTGTATCTTCCGGAATATCTTTAACTATCTTGATATTTTTTTCGGCAATTTTGGTTTGAAGAATTGAAAGAGCATGATCTAAAACTTTATACAAGTCGAAGTCCGTCTGTTCGATTTCAATTTTACCCGATTCGATTTTCGAAAGATCCAATACCGAATTTATTATTTCAATCAACGATTCGGCAGACTGACGTGCGCTCGAAGTAAATTGACGCAGTTCCTCTTCGTTCGAATAAGCACCCGACTCAATAAGGGTTAAAAAGCCGAGTATTCCGTTAAGAGGAGTTCTTATTTCGTGACTCATATTCGCAAGGAACTTGCTTTTAAGTCCCGTTAATCTCATTGCTTCTTTAGCCAATGCTTCCGATTTTTCCTTTTCTTTCTTCAAAGCTTCTTCCGCTTTTTTCCTTTGCTGTTCTAATAAAACCTGTTCGGTTATATCCTGGATGTTTCCTTCCATATATTGTTTGCCGTCTTCCCCTTTTACGAGTCTGTCGTTTAATCTTACATAAACACTTTTACCGTCTTTCCTTCGCAGCTCTATCTGATAATCTTTCACACAACCTTTTTGTCGTAAATCCCTAATTAATTTTTCCCTCTCTGCGGGATTAACATACAAATCGTTTATATCAACTTCGGTTAATTCCTTTTCATCGTTATAACCGAGTATCTCTGCAAACGCTTTGTTTATCGTTATAAATCTTCCGTCCGGTGTCGATTGAAAAATTCCTTCTACTGAATTATCGAAAATTGAGCGATAACGTTTATCTGTCAGCTCAACTTTAAAACTTTTTTCTGCCAGCATAAGCCGCATTCTGAAGTTGTATGCGCAAGCCAGTACCGAAACCAAACTCAACATCATCACAAAAGCTAACGTCTCCGGAAAATTCGGAAGGAAATAAACTCCCGAATCGCTTAACAGAATAGCCGAAGCAAAAATTATGTTGTAGTAGATTGCAACTATAATCTGATTCTTTACTTCCCAGCTTAAGAACATTGCCGAGGTAAAAATTATAAGCCC
>JAJRSV010000448.1 GCA_024278655.1 Bacteroidota bacterium
ACCCCTGAATTCCTTTTTCAGCAATAAGCTGAATAGCAGCATTAATTATTTCGTTTTGTCTTTGAGTCATCTCATTTACTAAGTTAGTTAATAATCACTAACCAAAATAACGAATTAATTTTAAATGTCAAATTAATTTTTATCCACAACCTTCGATAACTACCTAATTGTGACACAGCGCAAAGATTACTTCGATATCGAAAGACAAGATGCTGGTTCTTGCAATTTTGGTTTTCTTAGTAAAGCATCTAAGATGGAAAGCTAAAACCTTAGAACCTCAACATCTCCGGTTGAAACTTTGATATATTACCTCATCTCCATTTATAAGACAATTATGCTTAATTTAAGTTTATTCATAATATTTATTTTTTACTGCTTAATTCTACTAACGAATATTTTGTAAAATCAGAATATAATATTTAACTACTTGGAACCAATCAATGGAATGGCAGGAAATTATTGGTTATACGGGTTCGGCGCTTATTGCACTTTCGCTTACGATGAAAAACATTGTCCGGCTGCGGAAAGTAAATCTTATAGGTGCATCTACGTTCGCAGTTTACGGATTGCTCGTAAATGCCTATCCCGTGCTTGTGCTTAATTCGTTTATTGCTCTTGTTGATGTTTATTACCTGATTGACATTTACAGAAGGAAAGATGCATTCAGCTTAATGCCGGTGCTTAATCCGGATCATCCTTATTTAAACAAGTTTTTAGATTTCTACATTGACGATATAAAAAAGTTCTCGCCCGAATTTAACAGAGCGGAAACAAAGGATGCTAATTGTTATTTTATACTTCGCAATCTTGTGCCGGTGGGTATTTTTATGTACAAGGTAAAATCAGCTGACGAGGCGAAAATAATATTGGATTACGCAATACCGGATTACAGGGATTTGAAGAATGCACAATACCTGTATTACGCCGCATCGGAATTCCTTAAGGAAAAAGGCATTAAAACTTTAATTGCAAAAAGCGAGGTAGATAAGCACAGAAATTATTTGAAGAGGGTCGGCTTTAAAGAAGACAGCACAAACAAAAACATTTTTATAAAGAAATTATAAATTATAAGCGGGGTTCCGAATCAATTTCTTCGATGCGTTATGAAACTTTGAATCTTTATCAACAGAATAAATTAAAACATTCGTGTCTACGAGAATTTTACTCATAAGCTTTTCGCCGAATATCTATACTATCGTACTGCCCCTTAAGATGGAGAGTACGGATTTTTCTCTTCGGTTTCCGTTTGGTTTTTATACTGTCCAGGTACTTTTGAACCTGATCCAGCAATTCATCAGGAAGGGAATCTATTCTTTTCTTTATTTTTTCTTTCGTAGTCATTCTTTCATCAATCTTTTTTTATATAATAATATATTTTTCTTTTTAACACAAATTCAAACAATGCCATCCATTACCCGCAATTTTATGTTTAACTTGCCGTAAAATATTATTTGCTCTTATTTGTTCCCCAAAATATTAACTGATTTTCTATCTCATTAATTAACATTTATCTTTAATTTAAGTTAACACTTTTACATTTTATTACTGTTAGAAAATTTTTGCTATGTCAAGAGTTAAAATAGAACTGCCGGACAAATTTATTTTTACAACCGAAATACCCATCCGCATAAGCGATATAAATTACGGTGGACACCTCGGTAACGATGCGGTGCTTGCAATTGCTCACGAAGCAAGATTACGATTCTTAAAACACCATAACTTTACCGAACTAAATATTGACGGAGCCGGCATTATAATGACGGATGCGGCGGTTCAGTATAAAGCCGAAGCGTTTTACGGCGATGTGTTGTCAGTAGAAATTGCAGTTACCGATTTTACCCGTGCCGGATGCGATTTTATATATCGCCTTACAAACAAAAACAATAACACCGTTGTTGCCATAGTTAAAACGGGTATTGTTTTTTACGATTACGGTAATAAAAAAGTAGTGTCGGTTCCCGAAGGTTTTAAACAAATTATATAACAGGAATTAATTTCACTAATATTTACGGTATAGAAAAAGTTGCTTGAAAACATAATATTCACCGCAAACACCGTTGCACCGGTTTTTCTTATAATCATGCTCGGTTACTTCGTCAGGAAAATAAAAATAATTGATGAAAGCTTTGTTAAAATAACTTCGGACTTTGTCTTTAACGTTTCACTTCCCGCATTAATATTCCTTAAAATCTCTTCACTCGATTTATCAAAAGCACTGGACTTCAGACAGATTATTTTTATTTATGCAGCAACTTTATTTGTGTTCTTTTCGGCTTGGGGAATTTCGGCATTGTTTATTAAAGACGGAAGAGATTTAAGCGTATTCGTGCAGGGAATTTACAGGAGCAATTTTGCTATTGTAGGATTTGCAATCATCTCAAATCTTTTCGGAAGCGAAGGACTTGGTAAAGCTTCGATTATACTTGCGTTTGTTCTGCCACTTTATAACGTGCTTGCGGTAATTATTCTAACCGTTCCGATGAGGAAGATTAGAAAGCTGAACTTCGGCAGCACTATTCACGAAATAATTCTTAACCCATTAATTGTCGCAGTAATAGTAGCGCTGCCGTTTTCAATTTTTAAAATAGAACTGCCATCGATGATAATGACTACAACAAACCTTCTTGCAGAAATTGCATTACCTTTAGCGTTGGTAGGTATAGGCGGTTCCCTCAACTTTAAAAATATAATGCAAGCATCCGGTATGGCTTTTACTGCTTCGGCTGTTAAGTTAATCGTAATTCCTGCTGTGTTAACATACATTGCTTACCTGCTTGGATTCAGAGGACTCGATTTCGGAATCCTGTTTGTGCTCTTTTCGTGTCCTACCGCCATCGTTAGTTTTATTATGGCAGAGGCGATGGGCTGCAACAGCAAGCTTGCCGGAAACATTGTTCTTATAAGTACTCTCGGCTCGGTTATTACAATTTCGGCTGGAATTATTATACTTAAAGCCGCAGGATTAATTTGACTTAACTTTTTTAGAATGTTATAATAAACTTCAGGTAAATTTTCTTTAGTAAAGTTGAACAAATAAGGTAACGTAATGGAATCGATAGGTATTTGGTTAAGTCCTTTGCTCCTGCTTCCTGGCGCAAGCTTAATGATATTATCAACTTCGAACCGGTTCAACAGAATACACGACGAAGTTCATCACCTGATAGAACATCACCCGGACGAATCGAAAGAGATACTCGGGCATTTATTAGTCAGGTCGAAGTATTTCAGAAATGCGCTTGTGTTGTTATATTTGTCTGTGTCCGTATTTGCTGCGGCAGGATTGTTAGGAGGCATTACCAGCGGATGGAGTGAAATCTCCACTATCATCACAATCGTTCTAACAATAGTAGGAATCCTTTGCTTAACTGCTGCGTCTATTATACTGATAAAAGAATCGATACTTTCTTTGGAAATAATTGAATCGCACTTAAAACAAAATGACTGATATAAAACATACCGAACATACAAAATTTAATATCCCCGGTATCTTATGGATTTTAATCGGAGCCGGTGTCGGTGCTTCGATGTCCGATTCCGGGCTGGGTCTGGCAATCGGTTTGGTTTTCGGATTGGTTCTCGCATTAATTTGGAACAGAATAAATTGACTGGTTAAAAATGGATTTACTGCGGGAACATATTCTGAAATCCTTGAACGGAGGACAGGCATTCGTATCGATAAGGGAAGCGCTCGATAACATCAATCCCGAAGTGCGGAATGCCAGAGCCAATAAAAATCTTCACACAATATGGGAAGAGCTTGAGCATATGCGTATCGCACAGGAAGATATACTCAACTATATACTCGATCCCGGCTGGTCGTCGCCCCAGTGGCCCGAAGGATATTGGCCCGAACCGATTGACGCTTTAACCGAGGAGCAGTGGAAGAGAACATTTAACGGCTTCTTTTCCGATTTCAAAAAGATAATTAAACTTGCATCCGATCCCGATTTGGATTTACTCGCAATCATACCGCATACAAAGGTTCATACTTATTTAAGAGAGTTTCTTATTCTGATTGAACATAACGCATATCATGCGGGAAAGATAATTACCATAAGAAAAATTTTTGAAAACTGGTGATGGATTATTTGCAGCACAGATTAGTGACTTGTGCCCTTTTGAAAACATAAACACATCAATCGTAATTTAATGAACAGATTACCTGACTGATCTATCCTTAAATGTAAGCGGAGGTTAGCAAATGAAAGTAATAGCAGATGTTTCTATAGTACCAATGGGAGTTGGAGTTTCGGTTTCAAAATATATAGCCGAGTGCCAGAAAATTTTTAAGGAAGCCGGCTTGAAAACTAAAATGCACAGCTACGGAACAAACATCGAAGGTGAATGGGATGAAGTGTTTGCCGCAATTAAAAAATGCCACGAAGTAATTCATAAAATGGGTGCGCCACGTATTTCTTCAAACATGCGTTTCGGCACAAGGATAGATAAAGAGCAGACGATGGACGATAAAATTAAAAGCGTAGAGGAAAAACTTTCCGGAGACATTATTGTTTGATTCACCATTAATACAGCCCGATCAGCATTGGGTATTATGGGCTGTACTTTTTTCGGCTGCGGCATTCGGTGTATTGGCTGAGAAAACAAAATGGGGGGCAAAACTTTCGGCGGTTGTTATTACTATTCTTGCAACGTTCGTACTTTCGAACCTGTCTGTCATTCCGACAGATGCACCATCGTATGATATAGTTTGGTCGTACCTTGTTCCTATCGCAATACCGCTTCTGCTTTTCAAAGCCGATATGAGAAAAATAATTAAGGAAGCGGGTCCCACACTGCTTGCTTTTACATTTGGTGCTGTCGGCACCGTGCTCGGTACTTTCATCGCTTTTTACATTATACCGTTAGGAGCCGAAGGATGGAAACTTGCAGGCATATTCTGCTCTACTTACATCGGCGGCTCTATGAATTTTGTTGCATCGGCTGAAGCACTTCAGTTAAAATCAGGCGAATTGTTAACTGCCGGAGTTGCTGCCGATAACCTGATGATGACGATTTATTTCATCATTCTTTTTGCAATACCGTCGGTTAAGTTTCTTACCAAACGTTTCCCTACTCATCACGAAGACAACAAAGACGAAATAAACGAAACTTACCACGAAACTGAAGACGACAACAAAATCGAACTGACGGATATGGCAAAAGCACTTGCAATTTCAATTTCGGTATGTGCTGTGGGTTTTGCACTTGCCGGCTTAAGCGGAATAAAAGGAACCGGCATTCTTATAATTACGGCAATAGTGGTTCTGATTGCCACCTTGTTCCCGAAGCAACTCGGTGCTATAAAGGGAGCCGATAAAATAGGCACTTTGCTTATGCAGGTTTTCTTTGCTGCAATTGGTGCAAGTGCTAATGTAATTGTTGTGATTAAAGTAGGACCGGTACTCTTCGTGTTTGCAGCGGTTATCTTGTTTGTTCACTTATCGTTTATTCTTATTGCGGGCAAGCTATTCAAACTCGATTTGGCTGAAATTGTAATCGCTTCGAATGCGAATATGGGCGGACCTACAACAGCAGCCGCAATGGCTGTAGCAAAAAAATGGAAAGCGCTTGTTATTCCTGCAATACTTTGTGGAACCTTAGGTTACGCGGTTGCAACATTTATAGGCGTTGCAGTCGGATACTGGCTCAGGTAATATTTCCAAAAAGAAATTCTTATTTTTAAATGAAATGATTTCAACAACAACCAACATCGGAAAATGAAAAGAGAAAAAGAACCAATCGAGGTTTTATTAAAACCCATCAACGATTTTCTTCACAAAGAAGCAAGCGGTGGAATTTTATTAATCATCTTTACCGTAATTGCTTTAGTATGGGCTAACAGCGGATGGTCGGATTCTTACCACGACCTCTGGAAAACATATATTTCAATCGATGCCGGCAAAATCGGTTTGAAGCTGTCTCTCCATCATTGGATAAACGACGGCTTGATGGTAATATTCTTTTTTGTAGTCGGACTTGAGATTAAGCGCGAGTTGTTAGTCGGCGAACTATCTTCCCTTAAAAAAGCATCGCTTCCCGTTGCAGGAGCAATCGGCGGGATGCTGCTTCCTGCTCTGTTTTATTTTATGTTTAATGCAGGAACCGAAGCCGCAAACGGATGGGGAGTTCCGATGGCTACCGATATAGCTTTCGTTATCGGTATTCTTGCTATACTCGGTTCGCGCGTACCGATTGGTTTGAAGGTGTTTGTTGTTTCGCTTGCAATTGCAGACGACATTGGTGCTGTGATGGTAATAGCTATATTCTACACTTCGCAAATTTCTATGAGTGCCTTGCTGGCGGCAGCGGCTATTTTAGTTCTGCTTGCAGTTGCAAATAAGTTGGGAGTTAAAAGTTTAATCATCTATTCTATACTTGGTTTGTTTTTGTGGCTTGCTGTGCTTCAGTCCGGTATTCATGCAACCATAGCCGGTGTGCTGCTTGCGTTTACAATTCCCGCAAAGTCAAGAATTAACACTAAAAAGTTTTCCGATAAAACCAAAGACTTGTTAAGTAAATTCGAAAGTGCGGGCGAACACGGCGAAAATGTTTTAACCAACGAAAGCCGGCAGACCGATGTGATGGCAATTGAAGAAAACTGTAAAAAAGTATTAACACCACTTCAGCGGTTTGAACATGGCTTGCATCCGTGGAGTTCGTTTTTAATTATGCCTTTGTTTGCACTTGCAAACGCTGGTGTAACTTTAAAAGGAATTGACCTGGGTGCGGCTATCACAAGCCCGGTAAGTCTCGGCATTATTGCCGGATTATTCCTCGGCAAGCAGCTTGGGATTTTTGCCTTCGCCTGGTTAGCCGTTAAAATGAAGATCGCTTCGCTACCCGAAGGTGTTAGCTGGAAGAAAATTTACGGCGCGGGAATTTTAGCAGGAATTGGTTTTACGATGTCATTATTCATAGCC
>JAJRSV010000449.1 GCA_024278655.1 Bacteroidota bacterium
ACCGGGCACACCCAATTTGAATTTATAAGTCGGCGATAAGGTCTCGTTATCGAATTCCATTGCAGCGTTTGCAAACCCCTGCTGACTATGAGCAATAAGCTTTAACGAACCGTGATGCGTTGATGCAAAAACCAGTGCACCGGCATCCCGCAAACTTATCAGCACCGCAGCGGCAAGAGAAGCGCCTTCAACCGGATCCGTCCCCGTGCCTATTTCATCAAGCAGCACAAGCGAGTTTTCGTCGGCTTCATCGAGTATTTCTTTTATGTTGATTAAATGCGAACTGAATGTTGAAAGGTCATCTTCAATAGATTGTTCGTCTCCGATATCGATTAATATTTTTTTGAAGAAATGAAAATTCGAATCGGGACTTGCGGGAACGTGAATTCCGGATTGCACAAGCAGCGACAGCAGTCCGATTGTTTTAAGCACAACTGTTTTGCCGCCGGCATTCGGTCCGGTAATTATAATAACTTTTTCATCATTGAGTTTAAGGTTCAGAGGCACCGTTCCGGTCCGACCCATTTTCTTCAGCAGTACCGGATGCCTTGCATCTTTTATCTCCAACGGCTGTTTATTGTTTATCTGCGGGAAGGAACCCAATATTTCGATTGAATACTGTGCCCTGGCAAAAACGGAATCAATAAGAGCAATTTCATTTAATGAAGAACGAAGTTTATCGCTTACAGTTCCTATAAGTTTAGTTAAATCTTTAAGAAGCTTTTCTATCTCTCTTCTTTCGGCAAATGTTAACGAGACAATGTCGTTGTTCAGTTCCAAAGTTTCTTCCGGTTCTATATAAACCGTTTGCCCCGTTGCCGACTCGGAATGAATGAAGCCTTTAAGATGCCTTTTGTGTTCGGCTTTAATCGGAATTACCATTCGCCCGTCGCGCATTGTAAGATAGTCTTCGCGAACAAATCCCTGAGCCGTAAGGTCTTTCATAATATGGTTTATCGATTTAACGAGGTCGTTTCTTTTCCGGCGTATCTCTTTCCTTATATCAGCTAACTCTTTACTTGCATTTTCTTTTATCTCACCGTTTTCATCAATAATTTTTGTTATATGATGCTCGAATACTTTATCGACAAAAAGATTTTGAAACGATTGTGCAAGCAGCGGTGCCGTTTCGGAATTGTTTTTCAGGTAGCTGTAAACCGCCCGTGAAGTTGTAGCAAGTTTTAGTATATCGAGTATTTTTTTATTCGATAACACAACCCCTTCAATTTTACTCTTCGCCAAATCTTCGTCAAGGTCCGGAAGGTATTCTACCGGAGGCGGGGTGCTTTGTATTAAAACTTCTTTTGCCTGATTAACCAATCTCCCCTGCCGCTGAATTTCATCAGGCAGTTCGGAAGGTGTTAATGAGAGGATTTTTTCTTTACCGGGTTCGGTTATACAATATTTTGAGATGTAATCTAATACTTTGAAGAATTCTAATTTATCGAGTGTAACCCTGCTTATCATCCGCTGCTGTCTTGCTCGTTTATATATTCCTTGATAATTTCTTTTGTTCGCGGAGTGTAATCGTTAAGATAGTCTATTGTAAGCGGAATAATTTTATATGTGCCTTCGTAAAAAGCAGATGATTTTTTTGTTGAATTCGACGGAACGTTGAAAACATTCAAGAGCAGGAATACGGCACTTAAAAAGTAAAGTAACTGCACCGCACCTACAACTCCGCCCACAATCTGATTAATTAAATTGTTTACTTTGTCGAAAGGATGTACAATTCTTTTAAGTAAAGTAAATATGAGTATTATACCGAAGAAGATTGCTATTCCCCCAACTATCTCGGCAAGATAGTACTCTATACCGAAGGCATATTCAATCATTGCACCGAGCTTTGCCTTGAACAATACTGCAACAACAATTGCCAGAACAAACCCTATTAAGCCGATAAGCTTTCTTACAAACCCGTCCTTAAAACCAAGGACGAAACCGACTAATACAGTTACTACTATTATAAAATCTATCGAGTTCACTTTTCACTTAATACCTTTTCTACTGCTTCTCTTACCGCCTTACCTTCTGCTTTACCCTTAAGCTGCTTCATTGCAGCAGGCATCAATTTAGGAAAATCTTCTTTTGTTTTCGCTCCAATCTCCCGGGCAATTTCACGCACCTTTTTTTCCAGTTCCCCGCCGGTTAACTGTTCGGGAAGATAGCTCATAATAATTTTCAGTTCGGCTTCTTCCGTATCGGCAAGGTCATCGCGTCCGGCTTTTCTGTACTGTTCAATCGATTCTTTCCTTTTTTTAGCAGCCGAGCTTAACAGTTTTATTTCAGCTTCCTCATCAAGTTCTTTACCAGCACCGCTTTTTTCGAATTCCAAAATTAATGCTCTAATTGAACGCACCGTGTTGAGACGGACTTTATCGCCCGACTTCATAGCTTCTTTAAGATCGTTATCTATTTTTTCCTTTAAGTTCATAACATAAATCCGATTAATGAAAAAGGCAGGAGATTAAAACTAACCTGCCTGCCTTCAGAAAATACTTTAATATTTAAATTATACTTTTACGTTCGCCGAATAGTTTATTCGTAAACAATATGCCTTTCTTAATTCCTGTTGAATATCGGTAACAAGTCCCATATCAACGCCCACGTCAATACGCAGCGAAACAATTAAGTTAGGCAATGCCTGCCGTTTCTTATACATAATTTCCTGAACATCTTCAAGCTTAACGATGCTGTCATCTATCTGAATTTTACCTCCCTTACCTATCCAGATGTAAGAGATTAATCTTTTATTCTCAATTTTTTCAAGCGCTTTTGCTTCCGGCAGTTTATAATCCACAAGCACTTCAACTTCTCTTAAAGTGGTTGTAACCATAAAGAAAAGCAAAAGCATAAAGATTATATCCGGCATCGAAGCGGTTGGAATCTCTTGACTTGTTTGTGCTCTTTTTTTCTCGAATGTCATCAGATTTCCTCTAATCTTTTATTTTACTTTTTCAGGTTCAGCTAACGAAATAATAATCGGTATGGCATTTTTCACATCCTTTTGCTGCTCTTTTTCAAGGTCTTTATATTTCTTGCCATACTTGGCGAGCGCGTATTCGTCTCGAACTTCGAAGAAAGCTAATTTAACCTGATCTAATGCCTGTATATAAGCATTATAAACTGTTTTTCTGTCTGTTTTAATTGAAACAATAAGTTTCTTCTTTTTCGGCAAATCAATCTTCGATTGAATTCTCGGTTTAAGTGTATTTTTAATCTGGAAGATAGAAATCGGTTTGCCGTCCAATAAAACTTCACCGTTTTCGTTAATTAGGATAGCAGCCATCCGGTCCTTAGGAACTTCAATCTGCTCGGGATCCTCAACGTACTCGGGTAAAGTTAAACCTATACCGGTGTCAACGTCGATAGTTGTAGCCACCAGGAAGAACAACAGCAGAAGAAATGCGATATCTGCCATTGAACTGGTAGGTATAGTAGCTTCTTTTGATCTTCTTTTCTTTAACATCTTTTATAATCGGTTTGGTTCATTAAAAATTAAATAAAAGATTAAGCACTTTTCTTTTGCTTAATTTCGTAAAGTGCATCAATTAATTCTACCGATGCTTCTTCCATATCTCCTACTAACGCATCAATGCGGGAAACAAGATAGTTGTAGAAGACCTGCAGAATCATTGCCACAACAAGACCAAAAAGAGTAGTTAACAATGCAACCGAAATACCGTCGGCAACGATAGCCGGGGAAATCTGGGCTGCTTCTTTAATAGCATCGAATGCTGCAATCATACCCTGAACAGTTCCGGTAAAACCGAGCATAGGAGCAATAGTAATAAAAGTGGTAATCCAAATCATGTTTCTTTCGAGGAAACCCATTTCAATACCACCGTAGGCAATAATAGCTTTTTCCGCTGCTTCCAATCCTTCATCTGCTCTTAACAATCCGGCATGAAAAACGGATGCAACAGGACCTCTTGTGTTAGCGCACAATTCTTTTGCGGCTTCGAGCCCGCCTTCGTCAAGTGCTCTTTTAACATTAACGATGAATTTTTTAGTATTAGTTTTCGAGCGCGTCAGTGTCCAAAGTCTCTCGAAACAAAATGCCAATCCTAAAATCAAACTGGCAAGAATGGGATACATAAACGCACCGCCAGCGGTAAACTTTTCGCTTAGCCAATTTAACGCTCCGGTATCATTCGAAGCCTGCGCAATCACGTTAAAAACAGATGCGATAATGCCTGTTATGTCCATAGAAGATTACCCTCCTAAAAATTAAAAAATAAATGTAAGGGAAGTAAAAATATTTACAATAATTTTATTAAAAAGTATTTCTACAATAAACATTTAAACTTACAAAGTCAAATATTTACAACAAAACGAAATCTGAAATATTTTTCTATTGATTATATCGATATTTTAACTCTATAATATTGCCGCTAATAAAATTATAGCTGCTGAAGAGCGAATGCACCAATTCGCCTATTTCTACGGGCTTCATCCACCCTTCGTAGTCACCGTCTTTCATCCACTCTCTGTTCGCGGGAGTGTCTATGATGTACGGGGCTATTGCGTTGGCAGAAAGCCGTATCTGCACACCTTCTTCCGATAGTGTTTTGGTTAGATGAACCAGTCCGCTTTTGGATGCACCGTAAGCTGCTTTTCCTGCTTCGGGATTAAGCCCGGTATATGCCGCTGTAAAACAGATTGAACCGGCGTACGATTGCTTTACCAGCAGCGAAAAATGTTTGGCAATCAGGAAGTTTGTTTTCAAGTTTTTATCCATCATTTTATTCCATTCACCGGCACCGGTTTCCCAGACGGTTTTGCCGCCCGTAAACCCTCCTACCGTACTGAACAAATAAAATATTTTATCTTCTGCCGGCTTTACATTAGTGAAAGCTTTAATAACGTTTTCTTCAGCAGTTAAATCTTCAACAATTATCTGCTCAACCGTCGGTACCGGAGGACCCGATTCAAATTTAAAATCGAACAGATAAATCTTATCGTAATCTTTCGAAGATAATGCTTTCGTTACCCCTTTACCCAATGCCCCGTTTGCACCGAATATTAAAAGCTCTTTTTTCAAATCATCACTCCGATTTAATTATAAATTTTGCCATTACGGGAAAATGATCGCTGTAACCGCCTAAGTATCTTCTTCCTCCGAATGTAGGGAACGGCGCTCCTTTGTATTTTCCGGAATGCGTAACAATAAAATACGGTTTATAAACTTCGAACGAGTTGCAAATATAATGGAAACCGGAATCGGTTAATAACGAACCGGATATAATTACCTGGTCGAGCATATTCCAGTCATCGCGGTATTTGTAAGTGCCCAAACCGTTTTCGAAAGCTGTGTAGGAAGTGTTAAACAGTTCTCCGCCTGTTTCAAATTCTTCTCCGGCTTTTACAGTATCACAATTAAAAGGATGCGCTCTTAACGTATTCAGTATTGATGCGTTAACCGGTTCATCGTTAAAGTCACCGATGATAATAATTTTTGCTCCGGGATTTTTACTGAAAATTTCATCTACCGCATTTCTTAATGTTTGTGCAGCACTTATCCGGTTCGGCTCCGATTTTTCCTGTCCCCTGCTGCGCGAAGGCCAGTGATTAACAAAAACGTAAAGCGTGTCTTTGCCCTTGTAGAGCAAAGTTACCTTCAGCACCAATCTTGTAGGCCAGTTGCCTTCGAGATGCACGGTGTCGCCTTCAACATCAAGCAACTTGAATTTTTCTGCGTTATAAATTAATCCGTTATCAATTCCTCTTTTATCCGGAGCTTCGAGGTAAGCCACTTTGTACGGTTTGTCTTTTAAGTACTTGCTTAGCAGACTATCGAGCAGCGACTGATGTTCGACTTCGCACACTCCTAAAATATCGGGACCCCTGTTATCATTCATCGAGCGGATAACTCTTGCATGGTGATAGAGTTTAATATCCAGCCGGTCTTCTGTCCATTCCCTGTCGCCGTCGGGTAAAAACTGTTCGTCTCTTTTATCGGGGTCATCAATAGTATCGAAAAGATTTTCCTGGTTCCAGAATGCCACCGTTAACGTATCGATTGTTTGTGCAAACGATAGCGAATAGAAGAGAATAAACAGAAGAGAAAATTTAATCAGTGATTTTTTCATGTTAAAATAATTTTAATTGTTGATTTATAAACTTATTTAAATTGAAATATTACATCGGTTACTGTCCAGCGTTCTTTCAGCTTTAAAGTATCGGAATAAACCGAGAATCTTTCCGAAAATTTAATCGGCTGCGGCCAGCCGTAATCGTACCTGTTATTTTTATTTTCATCGTAAAAACACCAGAGCGAATATTTACCCGCTTCGATTCTACCGAAAGAAAACTTTTCTTCACTCAAAGGCAACTTATAAATCAGGTTTTGCTTTTCGGTGTTTTCCAAAACGAGTACGGGATTCTTATTGAAATCGAGGTCTAACATTGTGCCTTCCACACCGGTAAAATCCAATCCGGAAATAGTTTTGAATTTGTACTCGTAAACCGAATCGACGGAATTTCCATCCATATCTTTAAATGCAGAAAAATCGATTTTAATAATATAGTCTTTATCCGGTTTCAGTTTCTTCAAAGGTTTAACAACGAGTGCGGCATCGTTTTCAAAATCAATTTTAAACGGAACACCTTTACCGAGCGTATCGGAAAAAGTAATATTGCGCTGAATGTCATCCTTAACGAAAGCATCATCAAAATAAAATTTGAACACGGCATTTTCAAAATCGATTGCCGTTGAATTGTTCGGTGGTAACGTTTTGCCGATTAATGGAGCTGTAGTATCGGGTTTATCCGAAACGATTATCGAAACATAATCGTTAAAAATTTTGTTGCCGATTGTATCCTTTAAAACATTCGCAAACAAATATACTACGTTATCAACTGGAGGAGCGGAGCCGGTTACAAGTACTATCTCATCCTTTTTATTCAGTTTGTTAAAAGCATACGTTATGCTGTATTTTTTATTCTCCGTCGAATCGATCAGATAAAAATTATCCGGTGTAATTACCGAAGGATCCGGCTGTTCGCTAACGGTTAACAATAAATGCCGCTCGTCGGTCAAAATACCTTTCATCAGTCTCGGTGCGGAAGTATCGGGCTGGAAGAGTTTGAAGTTTACTCCCGTTACCAACGTATCGTTGCCTGACAGATGAATATCACCTGAAGGTACACCTATCTTATCCTGGTCCAAATCGTAAATCAAATCGCGGAACTGGTCTTTAACGGCGAACAACCTGTAATCGGCTGAAGCAAGTCCGCTCAATTGGAACGTGCCGTCGTTTCCCGTTTGCGAAACATAATCCGGTTTTCTGTTCAGCAGACTATCGGCATCTTCATCCAGCTTGTATGCAAAGATTAGCACACCTTCCCGGTCGTTGCTGTAAACGCGTCCGCTTATAGCGTTCTTATCAATTTGGTTGCCTGTGGAGAATGTAAATGTAAAAGCGCTTACCATCCGGTTCGAGTTGTTACGGTCGACAACATCGGTTCCTACCGTAACAGTGTAAGTTGTGTTTTCTTTCAATCCGTCTTCGAACTCAACCGTAACGGTCGTGCCCGTCCAACTGTAATCGAGTTTGCCTTCAACAAAAGGAGAAATAAAGAGCGCATCTTTAAACGAACGTTTATTGACGTATTCGGAGAATTCTATTTCAAAATAATCTTCATCGTAATTGGTTGTGCCGTCTTCGGGATATACTTCTACAATTTCGGGAGGGATTCTGTCCACATCGCCTCCGCTTGGCGGAAGTTGGTTGGCACACCCGGCGAGCAGTAATAATGCAGCCGCTAAAATTATTTTCTTCTTTGTTCTCTTATCCATCGTCTGTATTCTCTAACGTTTCGCAAATGTTCGTTATACGTTCTTGCAAATTTATGATTTCCGTTTCCATTAGCAACAAAGTATAAATATTTATGCTGCTCGGGATACAGCGTGGCAAGTATTGCTTTCTTGCCCGGGTTATTAATAGGACCCGGCGGCAAACCGGTATACATATATGTATTGTAAGGTGAATCAATTTCAAGGTCTTTATTTAAAACGCGCCGCCATTCACCGGGAATTAAGTATTGAATAGTCGGATCTGCCTGAAGTTTCATTCCTCTGTTTAATCTGTTG
>JAJRSV010000450.1 GCA_024278655.1 Bacteroidota bacterium
ATAACAGGTGTTAAGCTTGTAAAAGGCGCTCCAAAGAAGGATGCTAAAATCGTGTAAGGATGAGCCAGCGCAATCATTGCACCGATTGCACTCGGTATGCCGTTGGCTAAAAACCAGTAAAGAGCGTTGCCTCCGGCTTCTGCCAATCCTTTGCTGTAGCCGATATAACCGATTGACAAAAGTATAATTGCCGGTATTCCCCAGCCGATTATTTTTACCACCGGAGAAGACGGTGGAATAACTTCGATTTCACTTAAGTCAACTTCGTTACTCTCGCTAAGATGTTTTACGATGCCGTTCACGTGTCCCGCGCCCACAACAGAAACTATTTTTTTGCCGGGTGCGCGTTTCATTTTCTCGGCTATGTAAGTATCGCGCTCATCTATCAATACTTCTTTAAGAACCGGCATTACTCTTTCCAGTTCTTCCATCATTTCGGATAAAACATCTTTGCTTCTTAACTCTGTAAGCTTCTCTTCCGTAAGTTCCTGCTTTTCGAACAAGCCGGCAAGACCACCGGTTAAAAACTTAAGCTTTTGCCATAAGCTCATCGAGTGCCATGCTCGCCGGAGTGTTATTCGCACTTCACGGTCGCATAGTTCTATCGGCAGGTTTAATTCCTTTGCGGTTTGTGCTGCCTGCAGCAGTTCAGTTCCCGGAGCTACGCCAAGCTTTTCACCAAGCTTCTTCTGATACGATGCGAGCACAAGATTAATAATAAGCGTACTTAGTTGCTTTTCTTTAATTATGGTTTTAAGATCGAGATTTTCCCACCGGTTCTTTTCGGAAAGGGCTTTGTATCTTTTTTCATCAAGTTCAACGCAAACGATATCCGGTTTCTCTTTTTCGATTACTTCTTTTACCAAATCGGCTGACTGGCGGGAAATATGCGCCGTTCCCACAATTATGAATTCCCGTCCGCCTTTGTGTACTATATGAACATCTTCGGAATAACCGTTACGTTCGTTTTTAATTACTTCTGTCAACTGTGCCTTCGTATTTTGATAAATTAGAGAATTGCAAATTTAGGTATTTTACTTAAAACTTATGTTAATAGAAACAATTATCACCCCCGAACGTGTCGATGTTATCAACATATCTTCCTGAAATACAAGAAGCCTCTCCCCTTGTGGGGAGAGGTCTGTCCGTAAGATTCCTGTTGAGGAAAGGGGCTTTTTATTTATACATCTTCTCAATTTCAAATTCCGGTTTGATATCAACCGGAAGTCCGGATAGTTTATTGCGCAAAGTTTCCATCGAAGGAGAGTTGACTGCGTATTTTGCAATCAAATCTTTTGCGCCCTGGTAATCTCCTTTTGCCTGAATCATCAATACTTTGTTTGCCAGCTCTTTAAGTGCGGGATAAATCTTATCGAAATTAACTTTCACTTTTTGTGTTGCATCATCATATTCGTAGCCGCCTTTTTCTAAGAGGAAGTTATAAATTATTGCGTTGCCGCCGCCGTGTGCTTCGTTAATACCGAAACGGACCGAGCGAAAAGTGCCTGCAAGGAACGTTACCCATGTTTCGTTGGCAAACGATTTTGGATAAACACCTTTATCAATCATAAAAATGTTATTGTACATTCCGAGTATGTCGGCTTTGCATTCTTCAATTGTTGAATAGGTTTCTTTCAACTCTTTCTTTACTTCGGTTTTTCTGCCATCAACGGTTATAAAGCCGGGTCCGATTCCGTGCGACATCTCATGCATTAAAGTGTGATTAAAAAATCCGTCGAATGTTACATACTTCAACTGTTCCTGATCGAGCACGATTTCCGCAATCGGTTTAAGCAGCTTTTCGAATTTAGCTTCGTGAAGATTTTTAAGCATAACTTTTTTCGAACCCTTTGCCTTGCGTACTCTTTCGTCGTTCGGAAGATTGAATGCAAGTGTTTGCACGCCTGCTTTCGTATCGCCCGCACTAAAGACTTCGTTCACAACAACAATCGGCGACTCCGAACCGCGTTCGGTGTTTTTATACTTATCAGGAATCGGCAGGTGCTGTTCCATATCTTTTAAGTAACTTCCGAAAACTTTTAGTTTGTTCGAAGCATCGGGATCTTTAATAGTTAAGAAGCTCTCGAACGATGCTTTGTAATTGAAGAGAGCATCCTCGTAAACTTCATACGGACCAATTGTTATTTCGATTGTATTATCTTTTAAATCCATCCAATCCATATCACTCTGGTAATAATCGTTGCTTAAAAATGCATCTGCACGCGAAAGGAGATATTTTTTAAGCGACAGGTTATCGGCATACTTAGCAGCTTCCTTCAGCAGTTTCGAAGCTTCGGTCAATTCATCTTTCCAGTATTCATTGTAAGGAATAGCAACGAGCTTATCACCGTCTCTTCTTATAACGGTAAACTCAGATGTGAACGCTTCTTCATCTTCGGGATGATCTTTTATCCACTGTTCGAATTCTTCTTTGGTTATATCCTCGGGATAGAAGTTTGCACCTTTCGGTTTCTTTTCCGTTCCGATAAACGGTGCATCGTGTTCCAGCCGGTCAAACGGACCGAACATAATATTAAAAAGCTCAAGCTGCAGCTTTGCCAATTCACTCCCGCCGGCTTTTTCAGTAAGCTCTTTCTTTAATTCCCGGTTTTTCGAGTAAACCTGATCGAGATAAATATCATCCATTATCTTCGATGCGCGGTAAAGTTTTTCAACCACTACTTTTTGTCTCTCATCAAGAATGCTTGCATCGTACTTAAGCCCGGTGGGCGCAAACTTTGCTATTTTTTCTTTCAGCATTTCAATTTCCTTCGCCTGGTTTTCGTCCTGTTTTTCTTTTTTGCTGCAACCGGTAAACACAAGTACAACAGCAAATAATAAAGTTAGTAAGTATTTCATTTTATCACCTTTTTATTTCGATTTGCTTTAGTGTAAAATTATAACGGATGTAAATATAAGAAGATTTACTCTCTGAAATTATGCAATGCGGATCAATTTCTATCTCGGCTTTTCTAATTAAAGTCTTAATAAGAGTACGTAAGGAATGATTTATTAAAGAAAAAAATGGGATGACGGAATGCCAAATGTTTATTATTATCGGGTAACATGCAAAGTCTTTTTAACATTCCGAAATATTACTATTTTTGTGTTATCGAAAAGCGGCTGCGGTCAATTAAATAAAGGATACTCAAATGTCAAACATAAAAGATAAGATGACTAAAATAATACAGTCTCAGCCGGAAGATGCGAGCTATGAAGAGATAATGCGTGAACTCGCTTTCGAACGGATGATTGAGAGGGGGCTGAAAGATTCACGAATGGGGCGTGTGATTTCGAACGATGAAATGAAACGCCGGATTAAAACATGGCGGAAATAAAGTGGACCGCGTGGGTTACAAATACCGTGAAGAAAAAGATGGTGAAATACGAATACTTCTTTACGGTCATTACAGGATTGCTTACCTGATAAAAAAGAATTCGGATATTGATATTCCGGGTGTTTTTCACGGAGCGCTTGATATTGACAGATACCTTCCCTGATTTATAAGAGACCGTGTGAAAATCGGTAAACGGTTAAAACAGTATCACTTCAAACCAGACAGTGATTATGTTTTTTTGATTTAAAGATTTTTATTGATAAATAGAATATTACTCAATTATAAAATTTAACAGCCATCAGCGAGGTTGATATTTTCAAAAGCAATATTGGTCGTATTGTTAAAGATGTTGTTTTAATCCTCATCGGTATTTTCTCAGCCGGTTTCGGACTTAAAGGATTCCTGCTGCCTAATTCGTTTATCGACGGCGGGGCTATGGGTATTTCACTTCTCATTTCGGAGGTCACGGTAATACCGTTGTCTGTTCTTATTGTAGCGGTTAACCTGCCGTTTCTTATACTCGGATTTTCACAAATCGGGAAGCAGTTTACTTTTAAAAGCATTCTTGCAATCATTGTGCTTGCAATCGTTGTTCAGTTCATCCCCTATCCTTTAATCACATCCGATAAACTGCTTATTGCAGTCTTCGGCGGATTCTTTTTGGGAGCCGGAATAGGTATGGCAATCCGCGGCGGCTCGGTAATAGACGGAACCGAAGTGCTGGCAATTTATATGAGTAAGAAAACCGGCTTGACCATTGGCGACATAATATTAATTTTCAACATTATCATATTTTCATTCGGTGCTTATGTTTTATCGATAGAAATTGCTTTATACGCAATACTAACTTACCTCGCTGCCGCAAGAACCATCAATTTTGTGGTAGAGGGTGTTGAAGAATATACGGGAATTACAATCGTATCGGATTACAGTGATGAAATAAGATTAGTGATTACCGAAAAATTAGGAAGAGGCGTTACAATATACACCGGCAAAGGCGGCTACAGAAAACCCGAAGATAACCCAAAGCAAATCGATATTATATATACGGTTATTACCAGACTCGAAATAGCACGCCTGAAAACAGAAGTGGAGAAAATAGACCCCGACGCATTTATTATTATGCACAGTATAAAAGAAACAAAAGGAGGAATGATAAAAAAGCGACCGTTGGAAAAATAAACTAAAAACATCCGGCAAAGCATTCATCCGAACCTCCCAGCATTCATTCATCCCTTATGTTATTCACAAAATTTCTGTTTAATTTTGTTTATCAATTATTATCAATATTCTTAAAACAACAGGTGATAAGATGAACAGGGTAAAAATTGCATTTACATTTATACTTATCTGTTTAGTACTAACCCCTTCTTTCTCACAGGTAAAAGAGAGAAAAGACATTCCCGATAAATACAAATGGAACCTTGCCGATATTTACAAAAACATTGACGAGTGGAAAGCTCATAAAGAAAAGTTGGCTGCCGATATAGAAAACTTTCCTTCATTTAAAGGTAAGTTAGCCGAAAGTTCCGAAACTTTTTACAACGCTTTAAGAAGTTACTTCGATATACTTAAAGGTTATTACAAGCTATCGTCGTATGCAAGCATGTTAAGCGACGAGGACCTCGGCAATACCGATAATCAGTCATTAAAACAGGAAGCCGATAACCTCGGTACCAAATTCGATGAAAACACTTCCTTTTTGAAACCGGAAATTCTTAAAATCGATCCTGCCCAAATCAAACAATTCTTCGATGAGAAAAAAGAGCTTGCCGAGTTTAAAATGTTTGTAGACGATATTCAAAGAAAACGCGCTCACACTCTTTCGGAAAACGAGGAAAAAATACTCGCAAGCTTCGGGCTGATAACCGGAACTCCCGCAAGTGTTTACAACATTTTTAACAACTCCGAAAAACCATTCCCGAAAGTAAAACTCTCTTCGGGTGAAGAAGTTGAACTCACCTCTTCTAATTATGTAAAGTACCGCGCCGTGCCGAACAGGGCTGACCGCGCAAAAGTGTTCGAAGCTTTCTTCGGTAGTTACGGCGACTTCAAAAATATGATCGGGGCAAATTACCTCGGCAAGGTTAAAACCGATTACGTTTATGCAAAGGAAAGAAAATACTCAAGTGCACTCGAACGCTCGCTTGATGCCGTAAATGTTCCCGTATCGGTTTATGAAAACCTGATTACACAAATCCACAAAAGTCTGCCCACGCTTTACAGATTTCTGGACCTGAAGAAGAGAATGCTGGGAGTTGACACACTTCACTATTTC
>JAJRSV010000451.1 GCA_024278655.1 Bacteroidota bacterium
CAATCAGATTACGGTGATAAATATTCTTCCGCTTGAAGATTATCTTATAAGCGTTATCTCGTCTGAGATGAGTGCAAAAAGTTCGCTGCAGTTTCTTAAAGCGCTTGCGGTCGTTTCCCGAAGCTGGGTGCTTGCACAACTAAGAGAAACAAGAGAAAAAAACAAAAAAGAAGAAGGTAAGCAGGGTTATGAATCGGATGATGAAATAATTAAATGGTACGGGCGTGAAGAACATAAAAATTACGATGTGTGTGCCGATGATCATTGCCAAAGGTTTCAGGGAATTACTAAGATTACTACCGAGAATGTTCGCAATGCAATTGCCGAAACACGCGGCGTTGTGTTGTTAAGTGACGGTAAAGTGTGCGATACACGTTATTCAAAATCGTGCGGCGGCTTAACCGAAGATTTTGAAAACGTGTGGGAGCCGGTTAAGCATCCGTATCTTATTTCGGTTGTGGATTACAAATATGAACCGGAAAATTTTAACCTCGATTTTTCGGATGAAAAGAACGTGCGAAAATGGATACTCGGCAATCCGCCCGCTTTTTGCAACACGAGCGATATAAAAATACTTTCACAAATCTTAATGGATTTCGATCAGGAAACCACGGACTTTTTCCGGTGGCGTGTCGATTATTCGCAGGATGAGTTAGCCGGCATTATAAGAGAAAAAAGCGGAATCGATTTCGGCGAAATACTCGATCTCATCCCGCTGGAAAGAGGTGCATCGGGCAGGTTGATAAAACTGAAAATAATAGGCACAAACAAAACGCTTATCATCGGAAAAGAATTGGAGATAAGAAGAATTTTATCACCCACACATCTTTACAGTTCCGCAATTGTTGTTGATAAAATTACCGGCAGCAAAAAAGTTCCCGGGAAATTTATTATCCATGGTGCGGGCTGGGGACACGGAGTGGGACTTTGCCAGATAGGCGCTGCGGTTATGGCAGAGCAAGGACATGATTTTGATGAAATACTTCTGCACTATTTTAAAAATGCTATTATTAAAAAGATATATTAAAGATGAAGATACTTTATTCCTGTTTATCGAAAAGCTGGGGCGGAATGGAAATGGTTACCGTTGCTACCATCAAGCAACTGTTGGAAAGGGATATTAATGTTGAATTGATTTGCACTGCCGAAAGCAGAATTCATATCGAAGCGAATAATATAGGAACCATTCTCTATCCGGTTAAAGCCCCGGGTTATATTCATCCGTTAGCAACAATGAAAACCGCATCGATAATTAAAAACGGAAAGTACGATATCGTTCACACGCACGCATCGAAAGATTTATGGCTGCTTGTTCCGGCGCTTAAGCTTTCGCGAAGTAAAATACCATTGATTTTAACAAAGCATGTCGGCTCGTTTATTTATAAAACCGACAGGATGCACAACTACCTTTACAAGAGATTGAATTATGCAATCGCAATCAGTTCGGTCATCAAAAAAAACCTGATGGAAACAACCAACCTTGGCGAGGAAAAAATAATACTTCATCCGAATGGCGTTGATGTAAATAAATTCGATCCTTCAAAAGTGAGCGGGGCAAAGGTAAGAGAAGAATTTAACGTTAAAGATGATGAGTTGTTAATCGGAATGGTCGCACGTTTCAGTCCGGGCAAGGGACACGAAGAGTTTATTGAAGCCGCAGGAGAACTGAACAAGGCATACAACAACTTAAAGTTTATTATTATCGGCGAAGCAAGCAGGGGCGAAGACGAATATGAAAAGAACATTAAATCCCTGGCTGAAAAATATGGACTGCATAATTTAATATTTGCAGGATTCAGAGTTGATATGCCCGAAGTACTTGCGGCAATGGATATTTTTGTTTTCCCTTCACATTCCGAAGCGTTTGGCGTTGCTCTTGTTGAAGCAATGGCAATGGAGAAACCGTCTGCCTGCACCAACTCCGACGGCATACTCGATATCTGCGTCGATAATGAAACCGGATTGCTTTTCGAAAAACAGAACCCGAAAGATTTGGCGGAAAAAATAAGCCGGCTTATCGATGAACCGGAACTGAGAATGAAATTCGGAAAAGCGGCAAGAAAACGTGTGCTGGAGAAATTCGATTCGGAAAAACTGATGGACGAGTTGGTCCGGTTTTATAAAGAGATAATTAGACGAAGATAAAATTATAACATTAACAGCTAATCGATGAAAAATCAGTCGTTAACGGTTTACATTCCGGTATGGGATAAATCAACCGCAGAAAAAAATATTCGTGTGTTCGAAAATCTTAATTCAGTAAGTAAGATTGTATTGATTGCTTCGGATGCCTCTGTAATTCAGGCAAAGCACAAAATCATTACGACTGAACACTTCAACAGCAGCAGCACTATTCGAAAAATTAAAGATGATCTTTCCACAGATCATTTTATTTTGATAACAAACGACAGCGGCATAAATATTTATGATGATTCAATAAACAGAATGTTAAATGTTTCGGCTAATTCAGGTGCGGGAATTGTTTACTCCGATTTTTATGATGAAGAGAACGGAATGTTAACATACCATCCTTTAATCGATTACCAATCCGGCAGCGTAAGAGACGATTTCAATTTCGGTTCGCTGATGCTGTTAAGCAAAGATGCTTTGCTGTTTTGCATAAAAGAAGTCGGCGATTATAGCTATGCAGGAATTTATGCTCTTCGTCTGGCAGTTTCGCATAATTTTCCCGTCGTTAGAATACCGGAACCGCTCTATTCATCAACAAAAATTGATTACAGAAAAACCGGTGAGAAACAATTCGATTATGTGGACCCGAAAAACAGAGTTGTGCAGCGCGAGTTTGAAAAAGCTTTTACGGAGTACTTAAAACAAATCGATGCATACCTTCCGC
>JAJRSV010000452.1 GCA_024278655.1 Bacteroidota bacterium
CGATACAATATTAAAATCATTATTACCGACATCAATCGATGGTGCAGGTCCGTCGCCGTCGGGATCGGCAATATAGTTTTCATCATCAAAGGTCGAACCGTCTTCGCCGAAATTTATCCAATCGTACGTACCGGCGGCTTTAAGAAATTTATATTTAACATACTTGCCTGTTGAAATAAGCGGTTGTACATAAAGCTGCAAGCTTAAAGTCGGCGTGAACGTCCAGTTCAATCGTATGCTGCCGGAATATGTTTTCTGCTCAAGCTCACCGAATACATACCGCTTTCCGAAAGTTCCGGTTGCAAGCGGATCATCATAAGCACCGATGTACTGTGAATAATCGAAATTGTTATCGAACGACGGTTCGAAACTAATTAAAATGTTCGGCATTGGTCTCACCTCAATTCCGAAACCGACAAAGTAAAATCTCGAAAAACTGTTTTGAAATGTTCTGGAACGAAGACGCAATACCCAATCTTTCCTGCTGTCGGTTCGCATGGAAAGGCGAGCGAAAAAGCCGGACGGATTGAGTGTTAAAGGACCGCCTCTCGTTCGTGTATTACTCATTGCTCCGGGAAAGTAGCCGAATCCCCAATTGATGTTGTAATAAGTTAAAAACTCATATCCGCCGAAGTGAAAAATACCGTTGCCGGTACGGTTTCCATCAAAATCGTAACTTCTGAATACAGCAAAGAATAAATTCATCGAACGGAAATATTCCGTGGGGATAGTCCAGTTATAACCTGCACCTAAATGCATGTTAATTACATCGGAACGGGTAAAGAAACCGAGATCGTTTACATCGAACGAAGGAGTGATAACACCAAGAGCGGATGTTACAATAAAATTTCCCTTCTGTTTGTTCAATACAACTCTTCCGGCAAATCCCGATAAAGAAGTAGCACTGCTGTCGACTGAAACGTGGCTCGCATCCGGTCTTTGAAAGTAATGCCTCGAGCTTCTCTGCAAATCGATTAAGCGCTGACTGCTGCCGGTTATATAACTCATTCCCGACCAGCCGGCTAAAACCCAGGTCCTCGATGAATCGAGAAAAGTCCAGCCGTCCACTCCCAAAGCAAGCGAACCCTTGTTGAATTCATCAACCAATCTCTGGTCGTTAAAATCGCGTAGTGCCAGAGTAGAGATGAATCCCAGCCCCTGGTGTCCGTCGTTAAACTCGTTTTGTGCACGGGCTATACCGTAATAAGCAAGCGGTTCAACTTCCGCATCCGATTGTATTCCGTCTTTTTGTATTTTGGCAAACTCTCTTTTTGTTACGGATTGAATCGTTCCGACATTCCATGTATCACCAAGTTTTCCGGTAAGCTTAGCAGCACCTAATATATGAGTGCCGGGAGGATAATCAACATAATCTGCCGAAGGAGTGCTGCCTCTCGGTTCACGTCCGATTCTCCGGCTGTAAAAGAAGTTCGGACTGTTCCAGTTAAAATTAAAATTCATTTGTGTACCGCTTATTCCAAAATCGAATATTGAAGCACCTTCGATAAAGAAAGGTCTTTTCTCGGGAAAGAAAGTTTCAACATCGGTTAGATTTATAACTGCCGGATCGATTTCGACCTGACCAAAGTCGGGGTTTACTGTACCATTCAAAGTTAAACCCGAACCGACACCCATTTTAAGGTCCAGACCGACGCCCGGAATGTACTTCGAACCGTCGTTAAACGGATCGCCTGTTTCCGGTTTAATGTATTCGGCTCTGCCGGTAATGTATGGGAGAAGTTCAATTTGTGAAGGCGGAGAAATATCGCTCATTCCTACCAGCTCTGCAAAGTGAGAGACAAATCCGCTTTCGGTTTTGGGAACATAAACCAGGAAGTCCGTTTCGTTCTTCCTGGCAATTGTTCTGCTGTAGTTAATTCCCCAGATATTCAAATCGGTTTTATTAAATTTCATTTGAGAGAAAGGTATGCGCATTTCAGCCGTCCATCCAAGACTATCGATTACCGCTTCACCAATCCAAACACCATCCCACGATAAATCTTTATAAGTATCGTTATAAAAAACTCCGTCGATTAATGTGCCGGCAGCAGTTATTACGAAAAAGTATCCGCTTCGCTTATCGTGGTAAGGATCGAAACCGACGGCAAAGTTATCGGTAACAATCCAATCGTCGCGGCGCGAAAGTCTTGCTATTATTGAATCGGGAGATGAATCGTACATCCTTGCACCAATGTAAATGGCATCATCGTCGTAAGCTATTTTAACCACCGTCCGCTCGGTAGGTGGTACACCTTCAATCGGTTCCAATTGAATAAAGTTATCAAATCCCTCAATCTCCTGCCAGGCGGGTTCATCTAATTTGCCGTCGATTGTAATGGGTGAAGTTAACCTGCGGGCATAAATCTTCACATCGTCGTTCATTATACGAAGAGTATCGGAAGTTTGTGCGTTAGTTAACAGTGTGATTTGAACAAAAAGTATTACAATTAATGAAGGTAGTTTCATCCTGATTTTTTAATTAAAAAGACGATTGCAAAATCATTTGGTTCGCTTATATAAAATGAAAGGGCTGCAAATCAGATTTTGCAACCCAATTAAATTTTCTGAAAGCAAAGTTAAAGATTTATTACTTTAATTATTAAATCGGTTTATATAAACGGTTAAATAAAATGATGGGAACTAATCAGCTTTTTCGATATTAATTTCGCCCATCCCTACGTTCAAATCAATTTTACTCTTCCCGCCGTTAAGTTTATAAACGGCTTCTATCTGCTTTTTCTCTTTGTTCTTTCTTATCGATTCCGGTTCGAAATCAGATGTAATCTGATCCATATCATCTTCATCATAACCCCACATCATTACTCTTACTCTGGCGGTAATGGTTGCATCGGCATTAGAAGGAATTTTTAATGTTATGTTTCCTATTGCGGTGTTCAATTTGCTGTTACTTTGCCTGCCCGGAAAAAGTTCGGCGTAAATATTTCCTGCTGCGGTATTTGCACTAACACTTCCTTTTATATTTGTCAGTTTAATATTACCCGCACCGGTGTTAACTTCCACATTACCGTCGGCGCCTTCAATTTTTATGTTTCCCCCGGCAGTATTCAATTCGGTGTTGCCCGAAACATAAGTTACTTTTATGTTTCCTCCCGCCGTAGATATTTTCGTATCGCCACCGGTTTTTTCTATAAAAATATTACCTCCGGCGGTTGAGATTTTCGCAGACCCGTTTATCGAACCGGCTTTAATATTACCGCCCGCCGTGCTTATCTTGGCTTTCCCGTTTACATCTCCGGTTTTTATATCGCCGCCAGCGGTTCTTACTTTCAAATCACCCGAAACATTCCCGACTTTTATATTACCGCCCGCTGTGGAAATATTCAACTTACCGAAAACATTTTCGGTTGAAACATTTCCTCCGCCGGTTGATATTGTTACTTTGCCTTTAACATCATCTTCAATTCTGACGTTGCCGCCGCCCGTTTCAAAATCTAAATTGAACTCTTCCGGTCCGGTTATTTTCACTCTGAAGTCATCGGAATCCTCACCACGGAATTTTACCAGCACCGTGTTGCCGCTTTTTTCCATTGAAAGATATTTCACTTCTTCGGGCAGGATGTTGTATGCTTTTACTTCTAACTTATCACCGGAACCGGTGTAATATTTTATGTTGCCATAATTAATATCGACCTTAATTGTCTCCCCTTTTTTTACTTCGAACGTCTGCTCTTTATCTACCTGCGATAAAACCGTACTCGTGAAAACAAAAAGAGCAAGTAAAAGAACCGTAAAAAGATTTTTTATTTTCATCTTAGTTGTACTCCTGTAAAATTGTTTTTGCCTTGAAACGTATATAATTGTTGTTATCGGTTTGCAGCTTGTTTCTGAAAAGGTCAACTTCGCTGCCGCTTAAACTGCTGCCTTGTTTAATCGCTTCGGCAAGTGCATTAATTGCATCTATCCTTAAACCGGAAACCGAATCACTCGTTATTACATAAAGATATGCCCGTTTTATCTTTTCTGTAAAAGGAAGCTTTTTTAATACCTGCAATGCTTCTCTTCTCACACCCGGATTTTCATCATTCATCAATACGGTTACCAGCGCATCGGTAACTTCGGTATCATACTGCAGGACTTTATCGGTTGCCATTGCATTTATTGAGTTCAACCTCGAGCCGGGATTCATATCATTCAGCATCGAGTAGGTTAATATGCTTTGAATTTTCGGATCATCAACTTTACCTTTTAATGATATTGTTTTAACGGCATCGAATGTGAATTCAATTTCACCGTCGGTAGCATCCGAATCGACAAAGCGGATGTTTTTAATGATTACACCGGAATCGGTGAAAGAGACCTCGTTGTTATTTTGATTCGTCGCAATGTATTTTACTTCAGCGGATGAATTGAAAAGCAGGAACCCAAAGAAAAAACCGATTGCAAGAATTGCCGCCCCAGCTAATGCCGCTCTGTAAGGTGAAGAAATAAACCCAATCAATATATCTGCAAAACGTGTAGCAGAATATTTCTTTTCTCTTTCATTCTTTAATGCACCTCTTAATTGTGCACGTGCGTCTGAAAGGAGTTTGTCGTCAACTTTAAGCTTATCGCGCTCGGTTAAAACAGATAAAAGATTTTTCTGCTCTTCAAGCTCTTTCCTGCAATCTTCACAGCCGGATAGATGCTGTTGCAATTTTAAATTTTCTTCGCCGGACAGTTCACCGTAAAGTGAAAGCTGAATCCATTTTTTATATTCGTTATGGTTCATTTCGAACTCCGTTTAATCAAAATACACTAAAGAAATTGTTCTTATTACGTTATTCAAACACTGCCTTACATTTCATTCAACCGTATCGTAAACCGGTTTTAATTTTTTTCTTAAATTTCTTATAGCATCGAACAGATACTTTTTTATCGTTCCTTCTTTGCAGTTCATCATTTCGGCAATCTCTCTTATTTTGTATCCTTCGTAATGTTTTAAAACGAATGTCATTCTCTGTTTCGGATTAAGAGTTTCGAGTGCGGCATTTACCAAATCATTTATGTCAACAGAGTCAATCATCTCATTCGCATTAAATTTTTCATCCGCCAACTCGAATTCGTTTTCATCATCCACAGTATTGTTTAATGAAACTTTAAGATTATCTTTGCTTCTGCTTTTATGCGAAAGGCATACATTTGTTGTTATTCTGAAAAGCCATGTCGAAAATTCACTCCGCATCTCAAATTTTTTCAATCCCCTGTAAACGCGGATGAAAACTTCCTGGTAAATATCCTTGGCTTCGTCTTCACTTCTTACATATTTAAGAGCAATGGAAAGAACCGAGCGGTCGTAACGGTACACCAATTCTTCAAAGGCACTTTCACTGCCCTGCTTTGCCTGTAATACCAATTCGCTGTCAGTTAATTTCATTAATCCTTTCCGAAAGACATCTAATTAGACTCGCACAAAAGGAGAAAGGTTGGGGATGATGAATATTTATTATGAACCGAAGCTATTTTAATTTCTTCGTTAAAAATCACCGTTCGTTTTCAACAAATCACAAACAGAATCAAAATAGTATGTGGGTTTAATATCATCGTTTCCGTTTGAATATAATTTCACTCCCGTTGAAACGAGAGCCGTATCGATTCCGAATTTATTTCCCATTGCAATGTCGGTTTCCAACCGGTCGCCTATCAGCAATACTTTATTCAAATCGAGATTCAATCTCTTCTTTATCTCCTCAAACATAAACTCAGACGGTTTGCCGAAATGAAGTTCTAATTTTTTGTGGGTTCTTTTCTGAAGGGCGGAAATAGTGGAGCCGGCATCTAACACTTCACCTTCGTCAACGGGACAGGTATCGTCGATGTTTGCGGCGAAAAATCTTGCACCATTTTCCAAGGCACGTGCTGCTGTTTCTAATTTTTCGTAGTTAAGTGTCCTGTCGAGTGTAACTATGAGAATGTTAATTTCGGAAGGGTCATCACTGAAAATCAAGCCGGAAGATTCTACTTCGCCGATAAAACTTTTTTCGCCTATTGCAAAAAACTTTTCGCCCTTATGATTTTCGGATAAATATTTATTAAGCACGATGGTCGAATTTACGATTTCCTCTTCGTCAACGTTAAGCCCGAATCCTTTCATCAGGTTGTAGTAGTCGTTAACGGTTCCGGTTGTTTTATTCGAAATGAAAACAGTCCGCTTTCCGGATGCTTTAAGTTTGTTAACGGTTTTGTCGGCATCGGCAATCAACCGCGAGCCGCGGTAAATTGTGCCGTCCATATCGAATATAAAACCGTCGTACTTGTTTATCATCAATCGATCTTTCTGATTTTATAAATTTTAACGGATGCAGGTTCGATTGTAATCCGCATCCGTGCACCGTCATCCGAGCCGCCGGCAGTTCCTTCCTCGCCGGTTAAAAGCTCTTTAAACGTAAATTTGCCTTCACCGATTTTTACATCAAACGTATCTTTTTCAACACCAAGATTAAACGCAGACATCACTTTTTCATTTTCATATTCTCTTGAAAAAGCAAAAGTATTTCTTTCGTCGTTATTATACAAAAAATTAAGCGAACCTTTTTTTAATGCCGCGCTCGAGTTTCGGATTGAAATAATCTTTTTATAAAACTGAAGCAGGTCATTATTCTGCTCAACGGTATAACGACCGTAACCTGTTCCGAAGCCGGAAGATTCATCAATCACTTCGTCTTCGTAATGTAAATTGCTCCAGATCATCGGCTTACGGTCGTGCGGATCATCCGCTCCCCACATACCTACTTCATCGCCGTAGTAAATCATCGGCGCACCGCGGTACGTCATCTGAAATGCTGCGATAAGTTTTTGCTTATTATATTCTTCGGCAGTTGGTTTGCCGGGATTGTACTTTGGATTTCTCTCATCCGCATCATGGTCATATCTTCTGTCCGGATTTTTTATCATCGAAGCGAGCCGGTCGGTGTCGTGGCTGTCAACCAGATTTTGAAGTACTGACAAATTCTCTTCGGGATAAGTGTTTTCTATTTCAATGAGCCGCTTTATAAAATCCTCTGCTGATATTTTACTTTTATCTGCTATAAAAAAATCATTCACAACAAAAGCAAAGTTGTAATTCATCAGTGCATCGAATGGACCATTTGCCGAAACAAAGTCGGGAGAAAGTTTCCACAGCTCTGCAACAAGTATTGCATCTTTATTCAGCGACTTTACAAGCCGGCTCCAGTCTTTCCAGAAACCAAGCGGAAGCTCGTTTGCAACATCGAGCCGCCAGCCGTCTATTCCATCCGACGGATCGCCGTTGTTGTCCGGGTCCATCCATCTTTGAGTTGAATGAAAAATATACTGCTTCGGTCCGGGATGTAAATCATTTTCATCATCGTTCAACTCGGGCAGCGATTTTATACCCCACCAACCTTTGTAATCAAACTCATTTGCAACGGTTGTTAAGTCATCAAAGCGTTTTATGTGATACCAATCTTTGTATTTTGATTGACTGCCGTTTTTAATAATATCCTGAAATGCCCAGAACTGCACACCGGTATGATTGAACACACCATCTATAATTATTTTCATCCCTCTTTTGTGAACTTCATCAATCAGCTTTAAGAAAAGCTTATCGGCTGAAGTCCACTTCCATGTTTTCGGATCATCGGGTGTTTCGGTTTTAATCAGCTCTCTGTCGCCATCGGGATCGGGACCGAAATTAACATCGATGTGATGATATGTTGATGCATCATACTTGTGAAGTGATGCCGCTTCGAAAACAGGATTAAGATAGATTGCACCGACACCTAAACTCTTAAGATAATCGAGATGATTGATGATTCCCTGTATATCACCGCCGTAGCGTCTTTCGTAAAGATGATCTCTGAAATTGCCGCCTAATTTCTTTTCCCATTCATCCTGACTGAACCAATCTGAGGTCCAGCTTTTTATTTTCCAGCCGTCGGGAATGGAGCCTGCCTGTCCGGCAGGCAGGTCGGCATTAACGAAAACTTTTTCCGGTTCGGGATCATTCGAACGATCGCCGTTCGCGAAACGTTCGGGGAATATCTGATACCACACAACACCTTTTGCCCATTCGGGAACCTGCGCAAATGAAGTGAATGAGAGAAGCAGAAAAATTATAAGTGATTTTAAAATTTTACCTCTCACAAATTCAATTCCTTTTTCATTATGGTTAAAGTTTCGGGAATGGTGTGTGGTCTGTAACCAAGTTCTGTTTCGGCTTTGAGTGTTATCAATCCCGATTTTAACGGACGCCTTGCCGGCTGGTTCAATTCTGCGGTTGTAATCGGTTTGATTAACGATTTATCTAACTTAAAATAATCTGCAATCATTAAAGTAAATTCGTAGCGAGATAAAAATTCACGACCGCCGATGTGGTAAATCCCTGGTCGTTTAAATTCGATAACTTTGTTAACCGCCTGAACCAGATCATCGATAAATGTTGGGTTGTTTATCTGATCGGTTACGATTCTTATTTCGTTTCCGCCGCGCAGCGAGTTAACAACCCAGCGGACAAAATCGGGACGGCTGTTTGCTATGCCGTACAAAACATTAGTGCGAAGTATCGTAAAAACAGCGCCGCTTATTTTAAGCGCATTTTCGCTTGCGAGTTTTGTCCTGCCGTAATAACCAAGAGGATTCGGCGTGGCTTTTTCATCGTAGGGTCCGTTCTTTCCGTCGAAAATATAATCTGAGGAGATATGAATTAAGTGTGCATCGATCACACGGGAAGCTTCGGCTAAATACTCTACAGCTTTAACATTTAATTTCCATGCTGCTTCTCTGTCGGTTTCGCTTTTATCTACGTTAGTATAGGCGGCGGCGTTAAAAATAAAATCGGGACAAAAATCATAAACAATTTTCTTCACTCTTTCACGTTCGGTTATGTCGCATTGCAAATAATCAACCCCGCTGAACACAGGTTCATCTTCGATGGATAGCGTAAGCAACTCTACATTGGATTGGTTCTGATAGAAGGCAACTGTTCGCTGTCCGAGCATTCCGTTTGCACCGACGATAAGTATTCGGTTTTTAATAATATTGCTGTTGTACATCTCTCTTCAGTTTTTTAAATTCGTTTATCTCTGAATATCCTGCGCTGCATCCCGCTGCTGTGTTTGCAAGCTTTAACGATTTGTTCACATCTTTCGTTCTAATATAATTATAAAAGTAAACCGCCCCAAAAACATCGCCGCACCCGACTTTGTTTTTCGTTTCAACATCAATGGCAGAAACATAAACCGATTCAAGTTCGCCCTTTGGCTTGTGATAAAGCCGCGCACCTTTTTCTGCCTTAGTTATAATTACCTGTTTAACACCGTATGATAAAACTTCTTTAACAATTTCTCTTTCCGATGTTTTATCCGTAAGCGTTTTCAGTTCTTCCTCATTTACCTGCACGATATTAACCTGCTCTGCCCATTTTTTGAATTCGGGAATCTTTCTGAACCGCCTGTTACCATCCTCATCAAGTCCTCTCGAAAACGTGTGCACATCAAAGTAAATAATTCCTTTATAATTTTTCCTGATTTCATTAAGCTGTTCTAATGTGATATCGAATCCCGTTATCATGTTAATAAATATTCCTTCGAAATTATTCAAAACATCAACCGGCAAATTTAAGTTTTGGGTTATGTGTGAATAACGTTCATCACGTTCTTTATTTTTATGGATTGTCAGGTTTACAGTCGGAATGTTATCTCTGTATTCAATAAAATCGTTCTTCACAGTTCGATAAAATTCTTTAAATAAATACTTATCCTTTTTACTTATGCTTGTACAGAGGTAAACCTCATCATCGCTTTCAATAAAGCTGCTTATTCCCGCAACGGAATAATGAATTCCGCCCGATTTAACGGTTAACTTTCCGTTTTCGTTTATGTTGTCAACTACAGATTGACCAATGATTAAAATCTTCATAACAACAAGTTAAAAATTACAACAGAAAATTTAATAAAAGCCGCGCTCTGTTATTTTAGTATTGTGATGTAATAATTAATGAATTGTAAGATTGAAAGGATTTCAAGATTACAAGATTACAAGATTACAAAATTGCAAGATTGCAAGATTGCAATTTTGTAATCTTGTAATCTTGTAATCTTGAAATCCTTTCAA
>JAJRSV010000453.1 GCA_024278655.1 Bacteroidota bacterium
GTAACTTTTATATAGTAAACCGAACCTGCAATGCTGTCGGTAACGTTAACATAAAATTTAGGAGTTACAAGTAATTGCTGATCTATTGCTTCCTTAATACTTATCGAATCGGTTGATATCGGTCGTTCCGTTCCGTCGATAATTGTAGTCGGAGCAGAGAAAATGTTGTAATAGCTTATTCGTGCGTCGCTGTCTGTGCTGTTTGCAATATAAAACGGATCATTCGGCGAAGGAAAGTTTGTGGGGTATTTAATTGCAACAAGTTTATCGTGACCATAAGTGCTGTTTACCAACGAATGAATTATCTGATTAGATGTAACACAGGGAAAGCAACTTACATTTGCAAAATCCTCGAGCAGTATAAGTTTATTAAAAGATGCCTGAACCAAATTAAACTCAACCTGAACCAATGTATTCTTAAACACTTCCACACTTTTTACAGAAGGCAGGTAATTTTCTTTTTCCAAACGGACTTCGTGAGTGCCGGCTGTTGTTTCAACAGTGTCGGGAGTTACTTTGCCCGAATTAATATTATCAATAAAAATTACTGCGCTGTCTACATTAGCCGTTATAAATATTTTGCCCGTTGCGGGCGGATTGTTATCGTTGGAGGTGGGCGGATTTGTCTTACAGCCCACTATCAGAATAGAAATAAATACCAGAAGAATGGCAACCCTGTTCATAAGCAATCATTACTCTTGTGCTGAGTAATTATATTAGTAGTAAATAATAATAATTAGCGTTTAACAAATTATTTATTTGTCAGAATAAATGAAAGTAAAATGAAAAATTGTTGCGTGTTCGAACAACAAATGTTTGCGATATGTTTCAGAATAACATTTGAGACTTTGCAAGGTAAAGCATATAACCAACGTATCCGATAAACAACAAAGCCCCCTCCCATCTTCTTAAAGTAAATTTGGTTTTACACAAAGGAAAGATAACTATTGCGAAGAACATCATTATACCAAGGTCCACCACGGTAACACCGGTATCGCTTATGGGTCTAATTATAGATGAGATGCCGAGGATACTTAAGATGTTAAAAACATTGGAACCTACGGCATTGCCAATTGCAATATCGTTTTCGTTTTTAAGTGATGCTACGACGGATGTAATCAGTTCGGGAAGACTTGTGCCTAATGCAACAACCGTCAAACCGATTACCGCTTCGCTTACTCCCATTTTGTTTGCGGCAACTACCGCACCCTCAACAAACAAACCGGAACCGCCGACTAATAATCCCAAACCTGTAATTATAAGAATAACCGAAACCCATGTTTTATACGGCTGCTTCGGTATTCCTTCTTCGAAAATTTTTATCTCTTCCTTTTTTTCGGCAAGTGCATACCTGTAACCGAGAACAATGTATGCTATAATACCAAGGAACAAAAGAATACCTTCGGTGCGGCTTATAAAATCATTTGATAAAACAAGAACAAGTATTAAACTAACAACTATCATTATGGGTATTTCTCTTCGTATCAATTGTGTTTGCACTCTCATCGGCGATATCATTGCAGCTATTCCTAAAATAAGCGCTATGTTGCAAATGTTTGAACCTACGACATTGCCTACCACGATTCCGGAATTTCCATCGAGAGCCGCTTTAACACTAACCACAAGCTCGGGACTGCTTGTTGCAAATGCAACAACTGTTAACCCGACAATAAGCGGAGATATGCCCAGCTTTATTGCGAGTGAAGAGCTGCCTCTTACAAGCGATTCGGCACCGGCAAACAACCCGATGCTGCCTCCGATTAAAAATAGAATTATCTGAAGTTCAGTCATGTATAAAGATTAAATTTTAATTCTCAATATAGAAAGATTTTTTCATACATATAAAAAGATTCGGTGCCGGGTGGTAACTTTTAATATCTGAGCCATTGCTGTTCAAAATATTTTTTTGTTGAGCTACTACAATAATATAACCTCTACGAGGTTAATTGCGGAATAGAGATAACATCTAATTGGTTGTAAAAAAGTTCCTGCGATTATTTGGGTTAAGGAAAAAGCGGGACAAACTGACACTTGAAAAGAACATCGTAGATGTTATATTATTGTAGAAAAGAAAGGGGGAAACGAAAATATCCTCGTAGAGGATCAATAAGCAGAAAACAAAAAATATAAAGCTAAAATATAAACCGATACCGTCGAAATTATTTTATTATTTGAGCTACTACTACAACAATAATAACCTCTACGAGGTTAATTGCTGAATAGAGATAACATTTAATTGGTTGTGAAAAAGTTCCGGTGATGATTTGGGTTAAAAAAAAGCGGGACAAACTTGCACTTGCAAAGAACATCGTAGATGTTCAATTATTGTAGAAAAGAAAGAAAAAACGAAAATATCCTCGTAGAGGATCAATAAGCAGGAGACAATAAATATAAAGCTAAAATACAAACCGAGACTGTCCGAATTATTTTATTATTTGATCTACTACAACTGAAACGAATATAAACACCCGTAATCCATTTTAATTTTTTCTCTGCCGGTATTTCAGAGAAATTTATTTTGGACAGATGTGATCTGACCTGCGGTTAATCTCTTACGGTAAGTTCCGGTTGGATATACTTTTTTGTACAATGTGCCGGAAAAAAACAGGGGAAAGAATTAGTATAGTTTAAAATAAAAAAGCCGCCCCTCAAACGGGACGGCTTTCAGCTAAACTTATAAATTAGTGCATCTTACCTTTTTTCTTGGCATGCGCCATCCAATAGCCGCTTATGCTGAATATCTTTGCATCGGACCACGTGGCAATTTTAATTGAAAAGCCATCGCGGGAAACCGACATTGGAGAAACGTTATACCTGATGTTCGTTTGAGTAGATGCATCAAGCATTGTTACACCAAGAACGATATCGGGCTTTTGATCAAACGGTTCCGGAAAATCAACCTGGATGGTTACCGACCTGTCGCCTTCATTCTTGTCTAAAGTGTAACCGCTTGTTTGGTAATTTGCAGACCATGTTCCGCTTTGAACTTGTACCTGTGCAAATGAAGTTCCTATTAATCCAAACGTAATTAATAGTGCCGAGATGAGTGCTAATTTTTTCATAGTGCCTCCTTAGTTAGTTTTTCTTTGAGAATGGTATTTAGTTAGTTAGCTCTCTTCTTCTGCTGAAAAGACCTGAGCAAATATAAATAAAAATATACTCTTATTTAAAGTTTAAAGATGGGCGTCGAGCATTTCGTCGTAAATATCGTAGTGGCTGGCATGCCACTTTACATTTCCCTCTTCATCCAGCCATATTACCTGAGGCGATTCGTGCCTTACGTTCAACTCCGCAGCTATTGCGTTACTCGCTTTTTTGGCTGTAATTACATTCACTTTGCCAACTACGATGCTTCTGCCGTTAAGGTTTTTGCACCATTGGTCAAACTCGCTTTCAACATAACCGCTTGTGGGACAAAAAGGGCTGTGCTTAAAAATTATTAATTCGTTTCCTTTGCCGGTTAATTTTTTAAACTCTTCCCAATCTCCAACCGTTTTTATTTTTTTGAATTCCATTTTTTACAGTTTCTCCAGTTCTTCTTTCTGTTTTTTCGTTAATCCTTTTACAACTAAATTATAAGAGTTATCAATCCATTCGGTTATTATGTTTTTTCTCACGCTCCCGTCAATAATAACAGTGTTCCAGTGTTTTTTATTCATGTGATATCCCGGGATTACAGCTTCATATCTTTCCCTCAGCCCGATTGCCATTACAGGATCGCATTTTAAATTTACCTGAAGCGGTATTCTTTCCAGGGGAATAAGCGCAAATATTTTATTCATCACTTTAAATACCAGGGTTTCCTCATCGAAAGGAAATTCTTCGGTAGCACCTTTTTTCTCCAAACAATATTTTCTTATTTCTTCTACATTCATAACAAATTCAAAATTTAACAGATGTAAAGATATGATTAATCGTATTTTTTGTCATACCATAACTATAGTATAACTTATTTCAGGTTATAGTTACTTTGTTTACAAAAACGCCCCAAAGTCAGAAGAAATTTTTTAATTTTCACAATCTCACATTGAAACATCCTGCATCCGGGAAGATACTTGCTTTACAACTCAAACAACAATTTTTTATTGCAACTTCATTAATTGCACCTTAAATTTGTCCCTATATATCCGGAAGGTTAGGAACAATGAGGGAGGGGTTCGAGTAATTGAATATTCTTACTATTGAAGGGGAAAGGACTATTCTATTGGAGAAGCTTGCATCCACGGCTTCACCACGGAGGAGATTACTATACCTTTATGGATTCACCGATAAGCTGATTTCACCACGATTCGAGGAATTATGTGAATCGTATCTTACCGAACAGATTGAAAATTACATTACCGCCCTTAACCAATTCGACCCCGCCGGTATTCACCCCGATATTACAAATAAAATTCTAAAACAAGTTGACCAACTGCTGAAGCAAAGCTGCATCGAACCGTTTCATACGGAATTGTTTGCTGCCAAAGAAAAGTTATTGTTCAAGTATAACAAGATTCTGAATGCACTGAATGGGAACAATAATGAGCCGCATAAGAATGATTCGCTCTGCTTTCCGGTTCTCGAAGAGAACGGGACTCCCGGCTCAAATTCATTAGGTTTTCCTGAAACGCTAACCGTACAGATTAAAGATGCAAAAAACGAAACAAAATTTCTTATTACTCCCGGTGGCAGGGAAATTGAAAAAGCCATTAGCGAACAGATTGAAACATCGTGGCAGCTTGCTGTTAGTTACATAAAAAAATATGTGCGGAAGATAAACAAAGCACACAAAGTGTTTATTCAGTTCGATCACAGGTACGGCGAATACGTTGGTAACTCTCTTGGTACCGCACTCACGCTTACTTTCATACGGGAACTGCTGCAGCTTTATAACTCACCCGTTTTGCTTAATTACAGGGGGAATGTTGCCGTTACCGGCGGACTTGACAAAAACGGAAAAATTCTTCGTGTAACCGAAAACATTGTTAAACAAAAAACCGAAGTGGTTTTCTTTTCGGATGCCGATACGTTTGTTGTTAATGAAGAGGAAAAACATGCCGCTGCAGAAAAACTATCGGAACTTAAAAAAGAATATCCCAAAAGAGAGTTGAAAATAGTCGGCGTTGAAGATTTTGAAGACCTGCTGAACCGCCGCAACGTAATAAGACTTAAGAGACAAAAACTCATTGTAAGAGGTGCAAAGTTTGCGAAGAAAAACCGGGCGGCTGTTCTTTTGTTCATCTTTGTTACAGGGCTAATTTACTTTGGCAAATTCTATGACTTTGATACTAACCCGGCAATTTTGGAAAACAACGGGTATTGGGTGGTAGTGAAAAACAAAAACGGCAAAGCATTATGGAAAAGAAAAGTACGATACAATCCTAATAAACTTGAAATTTATCCTTTATTAAAAAAAGCTACTAATAAAATTGTTGACATAAACAACGATGGGACAAATGAAGTTATTCTTGTAAAAGAAGACGATTCCTATTACAAGAATATTAATCCCCAGCAGATAAGCTGTTATAATGCAGATGGAAGTTTAATCTGGCAATACATTTTCCGCGACACTGTGGAAACCAATGAAATGGTAAACCCGCCTGATTTTGGTGCTTTGATAGTTGACACGCTGACAATCTCAAACAGGAAAGCATTGATGCTTTATGCGCGTAATATTTTTTATTCCTGTGCAATCTACTTTTTAGAATTGGAAACAGGTAAGCGAATAGGACCGACGATGTGGCACCCGGGTCATTTAAATGCCGGTTTAATCGGGGACTTCGACGGTAACGGCA
>JAJRSV010000454.1 GCA_024278655.1 Bacteroidota bacterium
CCGGTAAAGAGTAAAAAGTCTGTGCTCGATTTAATAGCATACATTTTTTTAGCGTTTGTTGTTATAAGAATTATAACTGCCTTGCTTAGTGAGTACCCGGAAACAAGCAGTCAGTTGTTTTATAAAGATGCGCTCTTCTTTTTAAGCTTCTTCGCTTTTTCATTTTACCTGAAAGTATTTGATGAAAAGAAAGTAAAGCTGATACTAAATGCTTTTGTAATTGCCGGTGTTGTTGTTGCGGCAATCGGTTTAACGCTTTTTATAACTCAAAAAGTTTCACGTGCCCAGTCGTTTACTACCGGCTATAGTACGTTTTCGTCTTACCTGCTCATCGTTTTCAGTTTCGGTGTAATTTATTTCAGGAACCTGACAGGGAAGAAGGAAAAAACTCTCTGGCTGTTGGGGTTGGTTTTAATACTTGCGGGAATTATAACATCGCTGGGAAGAACGAATATTGTAATTGCCGCTGCGGTTTTTATTGCGGCAATATTTATCTCAAAAGTTCAGTTAAAGTATGTGTTGGTTGTTATCGTTTTAACTGCCGGGGTAAGCTACCTGGCATTCAATATAAACTCTTCTGAAGTTAAACAGCGGATTGAAGAACCGGCAAGACTTTCGGACAGGGACATTCTTCTGAACGCAGCGGAAGAGCTTTTCTTCGAATTCGAACACCCGCTTTTCGGATACGGACCAAGAACCTTTCACGAAGTGTTTACCGACCGAGACAAGTTAGCTGATAAAGGTGTGGGAAGCTGGCACAACGATTTCATACAGGTTTATTTCGAAAGCGGTGCCGTTGGGCTTCTGTCTTTTCTTCTGTTAATTCTTTTTCCAATCGCTGCCGCATTCAAGCTGATAAGAAAAAAAGGGTTGAAAAATGAACGGCTTTATATCCTGCTCGGTGCAGTAATTGCGGAAACAGCATTAGTGCTTTCCGCTTTAACGGCTGGATTTGTCAACTCGCCTGTGCTTGCGGTTCTGTTTGCTTTTTTGATTGCAATCGTTTCATCGGTTGTATATCCGGTTGATAAACAGCCGGAAGCTAATTAAAGAAATACCTTGCACCAACACCGCCTGCAAAATCGAATCTGGTTTCAGGGATGAAATCGAAAACCGGAGCCAGTTCAAAAAAGATATCGATAGGTGCATTCGACGGAACCCAGATTATTCCCGCAACCCCTCTTATTCCCAGCCGGCTGTTGTCTTTAAATATCTTTACACGTGCGCCGGGACCGTAGTAAACAATAAACTTCTCTTCGGCTTGTATCCATTCGGTGTTGTGAAAAACATAATCGATATAAAAATCGAGCAGACTTTTTGACGATGTGAATGAATAGCCGAGTCCGAAATCGAATGCGTTAATTTCGCTTGTCCAGTACTTTGCACTTATACCTGTCGGTTCGCCTGCAATCAAGCCAACCCCAAAACCTTTCTGCTGGGAGAACACACTGGAAGTTAACAGTAGTAGCAAGATAACGAATAAGAATTTCTTCATAAGAATAAATGTATGTTTGTTCCGGAAATTGAATACAAAGATAAACTATTAGTTTGCTTCTGCCAATGCAAAATTTGTTTATCGCTTTCTCTTTATATAATTTTTCTTTCTCATTTATAATATTCAATAAAAGGTTTAGCTGTTAATATGGAAAACGGAAAAGAAATATTCAAAATAGTCGAGGAGCTTTCCGCCGGAATCGATAAAGACGCAAAAGAGTTCGCAGTTATTTTAGCTGCGGGTCATGGAAAGCGTTTGAAATCGGAGAAGTCTAAAATGCTGCACACAATTTTGGGTGTGCCTACTGTTGAAAGAGTTTACAACGCCTGCAAGGAAGGCATAGAGAATGTTTTTATAATTGTTGTTGTTGGTATAAAAGCAAAAGATGTGTTGGCACATCTCGGCAAAAGGGAGAAAACAAAATATGTTTACCAGCAGGAGCAACTGGGAACCGGACACGCAGTGCAGGTTGCTCTGCAGGATTTAAAGAACGTTCCCGATGATGCGATAATTTACGTGTTGCCCGGCGATATGGGATTGATTGATGCCGAAACCCTGCGGCAGTTTCGTGCTGAGTTTTTAAAATCCAATGCTGATATGATTGTGCTTACCGGTTTATACGAAGGCAAGCCGGAAGAAAATTATTACGGCAGAATCATCAGGGCAAAGGACAGCGGCAACGTAATACAGATAATGGAACACAAAGATATTCTTGCCCTTCCCGACGATAAACCTTACACAGTTACTTATAAAGGCAAAGAATACACTTACACAAAAGAAGAACTTATAAACAACAACGAGTACAACTCCGGCGTTTTTGCTTTCAGGTACGGTAAGCTTGCAGAGATGATTGGCAAATTAAAAGCCGACAACGTGCAGAGTGAAATTTACCTTACTGACCTCATCGCACTCTTTAACGAAAAGGGTTATATGGTTGCGGCTGCAAGTCCCGAAAAGAGTTATGTGGTAATGGGCTTTAACACACAGGAAGTGTTAAGAGAGATGAATGAGATTGCGAAGAAGGTTTACAGTACCGAATAGTAATTATTAAGTTGGAAAATGCATGATAAAAAAAGCTCTCCATATCAAGAGAGCTTTTTCATTTTAAATCGGGGAGTACAGAAACTCTGTATTTATTTTTCTGCAGTCTGCAGACTGTTTAAATATCTTGTCAGTTGTGCTTTCTTTCTCGATGCAGTGTTTTTATGAATTCTTCCTTTGTCCGAATTCTTATCGAGTAAAGATACAGCTTCTTTGTAAAATTTTTCCGCTTCTTCGCGATTCTGAGAAGACAAGACTTTCTTTACACTGGTTTTAATTCTCGAAATAGCCATTTTGTTGGCGAGTCTTTTCCTCTCGTTCGAGCGTATTCTCTTCTTTGCTGATTTATGATGAGCCATTCTTACCTTTTCAAATAAATTCTTAAAATTAAGCTTTGAAATATATCGAATTGTGAATTTCATGTCAAATTATAGTTTGGTAAATTTAGCACCCTGAAATCAACGAATTCTATGAAAACAGGCAAAACAGAGTGATTAAGGTTAACGAAATATTTTACTCAATCCAGGGCGAGGGCTCTAATTCAGGTTTGCCGTGCGTTTTCGTGCGTTTAACCTACTGCAACCTCCGATGCACCTACTGCGATACCGGGTATGCATTCTACGAAGGCAGGGAAATGCCGCTCGAAGATATCATCTCAGAAGTGAAAAAATACAAATGCAGGTTAGTCGAAATAACCGGCGGTGAGCCGCTCGTTCAAAGTGAGAGTCTGGAATTGATGAAGAGATTGTGTGACGATGGTTTCGATGTTATGCTGGAAACCGGCGGTAGTCTACCGGTAAAAGATGTGGATGAAAGAGTGAAAATTATTATGGACTTCAAATGTCCATCCAGCGGAATGGAGAAGAAAAACCTTTATGAAAATATTGAACATCTAAAAAAAACGGATGAGATTAAATTCGTTATAGGAAACAGGGAAGATTACGAATGGACGAAACAGAAGATGGAAGAATACAACCTTCCGGATAAATGCGAAATCCTGTTCTCCGTTGTCTTCGGCGAACTGGAGCCGGTTGAATTGGTTAACTGGATTTTGGAAGACAAACTCGATGTAAGATTTCAGTTACAGTTACATAAATATATCTGGCACCCCGAAACAAAGGGTGTGTGAATTCTTCAACATCCTGTAAAATTTTTTAAATTAAACAACATAAATCAATTATGAAGAATAAGTCAAAGAATAAAAAAGAGAAAAATAATCAAGCAAGTATACCTTCGTCGGATTGGTGGCATGAAATAACCGAAGAGGAAAAAGCTGCTATTGAAAGAGGTCTTGAAGATGTGAAAAACAATAAACTTATTTCACATGAAGAAGTGTTAAAAGAAATTAAAAAGTGGTTGTGAAAATATTCTTGTTATTAATAAAATATACAACCCGACTGATAGTTGATTATTAAGCAGCCCACGGTTTCTAACCGTGGGAGTAGAAACCCGAAGCGGATTTATAGTTAACCGTTTCAACGGTTTATCTAAACTATGAACTAACGTAAATTAATTAAGGACGAAGATAATTTTATCATGAAAATAGCAAAAGAATTTCACTGGGAAATGGGACATCGGTTGCCGGAGCATTTCGGTCTGTGTAAAAACATTCACGGGCATTCGTACAAAATGATTGTCGAGTTCGAAGGAGAACTTGATGAGCAGGGAATGGTAATTGATTTTTACGATGTTGAAAAAATAATCAATCCGGTAATAGAAAAGTTAGACCACGCCTTTATGGTAAAAGACGATGATGAGTTGACGCTTGAGTTCTTAGAAAAGCTGAACTCTAAAAAAGTAGTTGTTGATTTTTTTGCCACCGCTGAAAACATCTGCAAATACATTTCGGACGAAATTGTTGAAAGCAATCTGCCCGGTAACATTAGCTCGGTTAAAGTGCGGGTTTACGAAACACCGGAAGATTACGCAGAGATTGAATCGAACCTGAACTAAAGCAACCACCCGGTTCATTCCCGAATGAACGGAAGCACGCAGGGAAAGCATTTTCTTCCCCGGTATCCGGAGTTTAGTAACAATCACTAAACACGATTTACATAATTTAACCGTTAGTCAAAAAAGCACTCCCCTTTAAATTAAAATTCTATATATTTGAACCGTTATGCCCGAAA
>JAJRSV010000455.1 GCA_024278655.1 Bacteroidota bacterium
AAAATGAAAATCGGTCTTGCCGAAATAATGAAGCAGAAAGGGTTCATCTACGATTATAAAGTGGTTGAAGACAACAAACAGAATATAATTACGATAGTATTAAAATATACTAACGGCGAATCTGCTATAAGCGGTTTGAAAAGAATTAGCAAGCCCGGTTTAAGAGTTTATAAAAAATCGGATGAACTGCCGAGAGTATTAAACGGTTTGGGCACTGCGGTTATTTCAACCTCGCAAGGTTTGATGACCGATAAAGAAGCCCGCACCAAGTCGTTCGGCGGCGAAGTTGTTTGTTATATCTGGTAAAATTTTTTTTGAATGGAGATTAAAAAGTGTCAAGAATAGGTAAGAAACCGATTGAAATTCCGAAAGGTGTTACGGTTACAAAAGAAGGTAATCTTATAAAGGTTAAAGGACCAAAGGGAGAATTGACCCAGGAAATTCATCAGAATATTTCTGTTGAAGTTAAAGAGAACGAAATAATTGTAACCAGACCTAACGATTTAAAGATCAACAAATCGTTGCACGGCTTAACACGGGCATTGATACAGAATATGATTACAGGCGTTTCCGAAGCATATCAGAAAACTTTGGAAATAGTTGGAGTTGGTTACCGTGCAGAGATGAAAGGCAAAAACCTTTTACTTAGCATCGGCTACTCGCACCCGATATATTTTGCACCGCCCGATGAAGTTACTTTGCAAACTCCATCGCAAACCCAGGTGGTTGTAAGCGGTATTGATAAACAACTTGTTGGTCAGGTTGCGGCAAAAATTCGTTCGTTCAGAAAACCGGAACCGTACAAAGGCAAAGGAATTAAATATTCCGATGAACAAATTTTAAGAAAAGCAGGCAAAACTGCCGGTTAATTTTAATCAGATGATTTTGAGTTAAGGAAAAATGAAAAGAAAAATAACACCACGGCTTAGAGCTAAAATAAGAATTAGAAAAAAGATTAAGGGAACACCCGAAAGACCGAGATTAACGGTTTACCGCAGCTTAAAGCATATTTATGCTCAACTGGTTGACGACACAAACGGGCGTACAATTATTACTGCTTCTACTCTTTCAAAAGAAATTCAGGACGACCTGAAGAATGCAAAAGGTAAAGTTGAACGCGGCAAGTTAGTAGGTACGCTTATAGCCAAAAAAGCTGCCGAAAAAAATATTACAACCGTAGTGTTCGATCGTAACGGCTACCGTTATCATGGTCGTGTTCAGGCGGTTGCCGAAGGAGCCCGTGAGGGAGGATTGAAATTTTAATGACTGAATTCGGTAATTGCCGGGTCGTCTAATGGTAGGACTACGCCCTTTGGAGGCGTCTGTAGAGGTTCGAATCCTCTCCCGGCAGCTTAATAGATGTTTAATTTAAGTATTGGAGTAATCAATTGAAATCTGTAAAGACAACTGACAGCGAAGGCTTAAAAGAAAAAGTTGTTCATATAAACAGAGTTGCAAAAGTTGTAAAAGGCGGACGCAGATTCGGTTTTAATGCTATTGTTGTTGTAGGAAACGGTAAAGGTACTGTTGGTGTTGGCTTGGGTAAAGCAAACGAAGTTACCGATGCTATTTCGAAAGGCATTGACGACGCAAGAAAGAATCTGGTTAAAGTGCCTATTATAAAAGGTACTGTTGCTCATCAAATTATCGGTAAATACGGCGCCGGCAAAGTGTTGTTGAAACCTGCATCGCCCGGTACCGGACTGATTGCAGGCGGCGGCGTTCGTGCGGTTTTGGAAGCAGCAGGCATAACTGATATTCTGACTAAATCTCTCGGATCGAGCAATCCGCATAATCAGGTTAAAGCTACTCTTAACGGTTTGCTTAAACAGATTGATGCTAAAAGGATGGCTAAAAAAAGAGGTTTAACTGTTCAGGAATTATTTAATTCTTAATTGAGGCAATAATGGGAAAGATTAAGATAATACAAACAAGAAGTATAATCGACAGACCTAAAGATCAGAAGAAAACTATTGAAGCTTTGGGTTTGGGCAGACCAAACTGGGAACGGGTTCATAACGATACTCCTCAGATTAGAGGTATGATCAGAAAAGTATCGCATTTAGTAAGAGTTGAAGAAATTAAAGAAGATTAGTTAAGGGTTTAATAATGGATATACTAAGCAATTTACATTACGTTAAAGGTTCGAAGAAAAAACGTAAAAGAGTCGGCAGAGGCGAGGGCTCCGGTCACGGCGGCACGGCTACCCGGGGAATGAACGGTCAGCTTTCGAGATCCGGTGCCAAAAAGAAAGCATGGTTCGAAGGCGGACAGATGCCTTTGCAGCGTCGTGTACCGAAATTCGGATTCACAAATATTTTCCAAGTGTACTACCAGGTAATAAATGTTAACGCTTTGCAAAGAGTAGCCGACGAAAAGAAATTAACCGGCGATGTGCTTGATGCCGCTGCTCTTAAAAAATTAGGACTGGTTAAAAGCACAAAGAAACCGATAAAAGTTTTAGGTAAAGGTGAAATTAAGGCAAAAGTAAATCTACAAGTCGATGCCTTCAGCAACTCTGCAAAAGAAAAAATTGAAGCTGCAGGCGGTTCAATCAAAACGATTTAAAGCGGAATTAAATGTCAAAAATTACTGATACTTTTAGGAACATTTTTAAGATACACGAACTTCGCCAGAGAATACTTTATACGCTGGCATTACTCTTTATAGTTCGTTTAGGTGCGCATATTACGCTGCCCGGTGTTGATGCCGCCCTTTTATCAGAAAGTATGAAAAACTCAACCGGCAACGATTTGTTCGGTTTATACGATTTGTTTGTGGGCGGTGCGTTTAAGAATGCGGCTATTTTTGCATTGGGCATTATGCCTTATATATCCGCATCAATTATCATCCAGTTGCTCGGTGCGGTTGTTCCTTACTTCCAGAAACTTCAGCAGGAAGGCGAAGAAGGAAGGAAGAAAATCACCCAGCTTACGCGTTACGGAACCGTGGCTATTTCGGCTTTGCAGGCGTGGGGTGTTACAATCAGGTTATTGAGTCTTAATGTTCAGGGATTACCGATTGTGCCCGGCGATGTTCAGGGTTTCGGATGGGTGCTTACAACGGTTATTATTCTTACGGCAGGCACCGTTTTTATGATGTGGCTTGGTGAGCAGATAACCGATAAAGGTATCGGTAACGGTATTTCGCTTATAATATTTATAGGAATTATTGCCAGACTGCCTTATGCAATGTTGGATGAGGTGCGATTGATTGATGCAGGACAGAGATCGATTATAGTTGAGCTTATTATTCTTACTTTTATGTTCTTTATAATTGCAGGTGTTGTTCTGGTAACCCAGGGAACAAGAAGAATTCCGGTGCAGTATGCAAAGAGAGTAGTGGGAAGAAAAGTTTACGGCGGCGTTACGCAGTATATTCCGTTAAGAGTTAATACTGCGGGAGTTATGCCCATTATATTTGCACAGGCAATTATGTTTATACCGAACACTGTGCTTTCATTCTTCCCCGATAACGATTTTCTGCAGACGTTATCAGGTTACTTCGTTTATACTTCGCCTGTATATTCGTTTATTTATGCACTGATGATTGTGTTCTTTACATATTTTTACACTGCAATTGCTTTCAATCCGAAAGACGTTGCAGATAACATGAAAAAGCAAGGTGGTTTTATTCCGGGAATCAGACCCGGTAAGCAAACCTCCGAGTTCATTGACAATATTCTTACGAAAATTACATTGCCCGGTTCAATCTTTCTTGCAATTGTTGCTATACTTCCGGCTTTCGTTTCGGGTATGGGAGTATCGGGACAGTTTGCAAGCTTTTTTGGCGGCACAAGCTTGTTGATTATTGTTGGTGTAGCGCTTGATACGCTTCAGCAAATCGAATCTCATCTGCTGATGAGACATTACGATGGGTTTATGAAGGCGGGCAAGCTTAAATCCCGCAGGTAATTGATTTTGTGATTTATATAAAGACTAAAAAAGAGATTGAGCTTATAAGAGAAAGCTGCCGGATTGTTGCCGAGACTCTTCAACTGGTTAAGAGTCATGTTGCTCCGGGTGTTACAACATCCGAGCTCGATCAGATTGCTGAAGATTACATAAGGAGCAACAACGCAATACCTGCTTTCAAAGGATATTCGCAGGGCGGCGCACCGGGTTTTCCCGGTTCAATCTGTGCTTCGGTAGACGATGCGGTTGTGCACGGAATACCGGACAGCAGAAGATTGAAAGAAGGAGAAATAATCTCCATAGATGTAGGTGTTCTTAAAAATAATTATTACGGCGATGCTGCACTATCGGTTGCGGTAGGCAAAGTATCGGAAGAGAAAAAGAAACTGTTAAAGGTTACCGAAGAATCGCTTTACAAAGGAATTGAACAGGCGATAGCCGGAAACAGAATTCACGATATATCGGCAGCTGTTCAAAAGTACGTTGAAGAGAACGGGTTTTCGGTTGTTAGAGATTTATGCGGTCACGGTGTAGGCAGGTTTCTTCACGAAGAACCTTCTATTCCTAACTTCGGTAAAAAAGGAACCGGCGCAAGAATTAAGAACGGAATGACTTTGGCAATTGAACCTATGGTGAATGCAGGAAATTTTAAAGTGGTTACCGATTCGGACGGCTGGACGGTACTAACTGCCGACGGTTCGCCTTCGGCACATTTTGAACATACAATTTTAATTAACGGAAATAAACCGGAAATATTAACTGTTTGCTAATGGCTAAACAAGGACCAATTAAAATAGACGGCGTAGTTACTGAGACCTTACCCAATGCAACTTTTAAAGTTAAACTGGATAACGGTCACGAAATTCTTGCGCACATTTCCGGTAAAATGAGAATGCATTTTATCAAAATATTAGTCGGAGATAAAGTTTCGGTCGAATTATCTCCCTATGATTTAACTAAAGGTAGAATTACCTATAGATACAAATAATGCGGAGTAACAATGAAAGTTAGAGCATCAGTAAAGAAAATTTGTGATCATTGTAAGATTATAAAACGCAAGGGTGTTGTTAGAGTTATTTGCAAAAACCCAAAACATAAACAGCGTCAAGGCTAATAATTAAAAGGAGAAGATAATTGGCTCGTATATCAGGTGTAGATTTACCTAAAAACAAAAAAGTTTTATACGGATTACAATACATCTACGGTATTGGTTCCGCTACCGCAGCCAATATATTGGAAAAAGCCGGTGTGGATCCGTTAAAGAAAGTTTCGGAACTTACCGAAGAAGATGTCGGTTCCATAAGAGCGGTTATTACCGCCGAGTACAAAGTTGAAGGTGCTCTCCGTTCCGAAGTTCAACAGAACATAAAGAGATTGATGGATATTGGCGCTTACAGAGGAATTCGTCATCGTAAAGGGCTGCCTGTAAGAGGACAGCGGACACGAACAAACGCACGTACACGTAAAGGTAAAAAGAAAACGGTTGCAGGTAAAAAGAAAGCACCAACTAAGAAGTAATTTAAGCTTGGAGGAATAAGAATTGGCTAAAGGCACAAAAAGCAGAAAGAAAAAAACGCAGGTTGACGCAAACGGTATTGCACACATTAAAGCTACTTTTAATAATGTGGTTGTTACGCTAACCGATATCTACGGTAATACAATTTCCTGGTCCTCTGCCGGTAAAAACGGTTTTAAGGGCTCCAGGAAAAATACACCTTTTGCCGCGCAGGTTTCAGCCGAAGCTGCGGCAAAAGAAGCTTACGATTTGGGACTTAGAAGAGTTGAAGTGAGAGTTAAAGGACCCGGCTCGGGACGTGAAGCTGCTATCAGAGCTTTACACACTGCCGGTTTGGAAATTACGTCTATTAAAGACGTTACACCGCTGCCGCATAACGGCTGCAGACCACCTAAAAGAAGAAGAGTTTAATTCTTAATTGGAGAAATATTAAATGGCAAGATACACCGATTCTGTTTGTAAATTATGTAGAAGAGAAAGACAGAAATTATTCTTAAAAGGTCAGAAATGTTTTACTGAAAAGTGCCCGATTGAATCGAGAAACTATCCGCCCGGGCAGCATGGTTTGAACAGAAGAACAAAGATTTCCGAATACGGAGTTCAGCTTCGCGAGAAGCAGAAAATTAAAAGAATGTACGGGCTTTTAGAAACCCAGTTCAAAAACTATTTCGAAAAAGCCAACAGGCAAAAAGGCAGAACAGGCGAAAACCTTATAAAGCTGCTCGAAAGCCGTTTGGACAATGTTGTTTACAGACTCGGTTTTGCTGCCTCGAGAAGACAGGCAAGACAGTTAATCAGGCACAGACACTTTATGGTTAATGACCGGCTGGTGGATATTCCTTCTTATATTCTTACACCGGGCGATATTGTGAAAGTTAGAGAAAAGAGCAAAAAGTTAGATGCTATTCACAACTCTCTTAAAAGAGTTAAGGACAGTATGTATTCCTGGTTAACTGTGGATAAAGCTAACTTAGCCGGAACATTTGTCCAGGTTCCGGAAAGAGCTGATGTTCCTCTAAACGCCAACGAACAGTTGGTTGTTGAGCTCTATTCTAAGTAACAATTATTTTTTTTGATAAAATTTTAGAGGATGGTTAAATGAGCTTATCATATTTAAAGATGCCGGACGCAGTAGTACTTGATGAAGCGAGCTATACGAATACATTTGGAAAATTTACACTTCAGCCGCTGGAAAGAGGTTACGGTGTTACGTTGGGTAATTCATTAAGAAGAGTACTTTTATCTTCGTTAACGGGTGCGGCTATTACATCGGTTAAGTTTAGCGGTGTGCTGCACGAATTTACTACAATCGAAGGTGTGGTAGAAGACGTTTCGGAGATAATTCTTAATCTTAAACAGGTTAGAATGAAACTGCTTGCAAACAAGCCCGATAAAATCGTTCTTTCGTTCGAAGGCGAAGGCGAGTGGAAAGCCGAAGATATTCAGAAAGCAAGTAACGAAATAGAAATACTGAATCCCGATTTGCACATTGCAACTCTTAACAAAAAAGCCAAGTTCGATGTTGAGTTAAGAGTAGGCAAAGGAAAGGGATATGTACCCGCTAACGAGAATATCGTTCCCGACCAGACAATCGGTGTTATCCCGGTCGATTCAATCTTTACGCCTATTAGAAAAGTAAACTTCGAAGTTGAGAACGTTAGAATAGGCGATAAAAACGATTACGAAAAATTAACGTTGAATATTACAACCGACGGTTCTATCACTCCCGATGATGCACTCACACAGGCAGCTAAAATCTTAAGAGAGCACATTCAGTTGTTCATCAATTTTGATATTGAACAGGAAGAAGAACAGCAGGTTACCGAAAAGGATACTGAGAAAGAAAGAATTCGTAAAATATTACTAACGAACGTTGACGAACTTGAGTTAAGCGTTAGATCTCATAACTGCCTTAAGGCAGCTAACATAAAAACATTAGCCGATTTGGTTCGCAGGGATGAATCGGAAATGCTTAAGTTCAGAAACTTCGGAAGGAAGTCGCTTGCCGAGCTTATGGAAATAGTAGAGAACTACGGTCTTGAGTTCGGAATGGACGTTGATAAATACATTAAGGAAGAAACTGAAACCAACTAATTATTGGTAAGGATTTGAAATGAGACACAGAGTAAAAGGCAGAAAATTAAGCAGAACAGCAAGTCATCGTAAAGCTACTCTTATTGCTTTATCTACATCTTTGCTGAGGCACAAACGTATTAAAACAACCGTTGCCAAAGCAAAGGAAACACGCCGCTTTGTCGAGAGAATAATAACAAAAGCTCGCAAAGGCGATTTACATTCAAAGCGCCAGGTGATGGATCTTTTGAAAGATAAAGAAGTGGTTAAAGAACTTTTCAGCGAAATAGTTGAGAAGGTTGGCGACAGACCGGGCGGTTATACGAGAGTTGTTCGCCTGGGTCAAAGAGTAGGTGACGGCGCTGAAATGGCTATTATAGAATTAGTTGATTACAACGAAGTTATTTCAGCCGAAGAGAAAGAAAGAAAAGAAGAAAAGGTAAAAGAGAAGGAAGAGAAAAAAGCGGCAACCGAAGCCAAAGCTTCCGAAATACCTACGGGCGAAGAACCGAAATAATTTTCAAAAATTAATTTGAGAAAGAGAGTAACCGGGCAAAACCGGTTACTCTTTTTTATTATGTTCGAAAACGTAAAATTCGTAAGATCGGTTTATCATCTTAAAGATGTTCCGAAGCTATCGTTACCCACCGTTATTTTATGCGGCAGATCCAATGTGGGCAAATCATCGTTTATCAATTCGTTGTTCAATAAAAAGAAGCTTGCAAAAATAAGTTCGTCTCCCGGAAAAACACGCTCGATTAATTACTATAATGTTGATGATAAATTTTTTCTTGTGGATTTACCCGGATACGGTTACGCAAAAACAAGCAAGGAAGAAAGAGCTTACTGGGGCAAACTCATTTCGGATTATATCACAAAAGATAAAAACATAGAACTTGCCGTGCATCTTATAGACAGCCGGCACAATCCCACCGAACTCGACATTCAACTAAATGAATTGCTTAAATACGCAGACCTGCCTTACATAGTTCTGTTAAGCAAGGCAGATAAGCTGAAGCAATCGGAAAAATCTTCGGCGTTCAATAATATAAAAGAATTCTTCCCTGAACTTCTTCCCGGTGAAAATTTATTTTTCTACTCTGCGGTTAAAGGAACAGGCAGAAAAGAAATTCTTAGCCGCTTTTCAAAATTATTTTATTTGAAGTAAGTATCCTTTATCTTTGAGTGTTTATATATTTCATTTGTAAATTTGTACACTTAAAACTTTTTACCATTTAATCCGGTCTTCTATGGATCGCAGACAAAAGAAAAGAATATTAATTTTTCTACTGGTTCCGATACTTGCCGCATTTTTATTCGTTACGGATGACCTGCTGATAAGGGTGATTATTATTACGCTGATCATAATCTATGTCGCTTTTATCATCTTTTTAAGGGATTCGGTAAGGTTTCAGGGCGGATATTCGATAAGCGAGGATGAATCGGATGCGGAGACTTTTGCCGAACCGAAAAAAGAATTTGAAGAGTCGTTTAAAATTATTTCGAAGACCAAAGATGCCGAAGTAATCAGCGGGCAATCCGTTGCTCCCGATTTCCCCTCCAAGGTAACATTAAAACCGCCCGACTTAAAAGAAAGATTCCAGGAAATTGCAAACGAACAACTGCCTAAAGGTATAGAGCAGGGCGAGCAGTTTGCTTTCGCTCTCGAAAAAATGTTGACCGTTATAAAAGAAGCTTACGAAGCACATAGTGCAATCTTCTTTTGGTATAATAAAAAGAAAGAAAAGCTTACTATCGAAAAGTTTGTTTCCAATTCAACCGATTTGAAACGAAGAAAGTTCGATATAGAAGATGACATTTTAAGTAAAATTGTTCAAAGCGGCGAGCCGGAATTGCTCAGCGATATTCCTTCAGCGGCTGAAGCCGACGTAATACGGTATTATGATACCGCGCAGGGAATAAGAAGCTTTGTCGGTGTTCCGTTGTTCTACGATAACTCCTTGATTGCAATATTAGCCGTCGATTCAAAAGATGAAGATGCTTTCGGAATAGAGACTATTTATTCCCTCGGCAGGTTTGTGCGTGTGATTACAATGATTATATCAATCTTCGAAGAGAAATACTCCGACACAATTTCTCAGAAAAGATTGAACGGAATATTGAAGTTACTCAGCCCCGATAACGATTACGAAAATGAAGAAGAGCTTCTAAGCGCAGTTCAATCGGCAGCCGAATCGTTTGTAAGCTGGGATGCTTTTGTGTTTGTTTATTACGATCCGGTCGATAAAATTTTCGTTACCAAAAAAGTTTCGAATAGTACATCACTAAAATATATAGGCGAAGGACTCGAGGTAAAGCTCAAAGGTACTTTAGTCGGTAAGGCAATAAGAACCGGGCTGCCGGTTAAAGTTGATGATACGACGGAAGGAGAAGTTACAAGGTTTTCGAAAAAGGAAGACCTGAGTTTCGAAGGTTCGTTTTTAGCAGTTCCGCTTGTTTATAAAAAACAGATTTTCGGAGTGCTGTGTTTCGAAAACCTTAAGAAGAGCGCTTTTACAACTCAGGATGTACAGTTTCTTAAGAATTCGTTGAATATTCTTTCATTCATAATTTATTCTCACAGCACGCGTAAACTTTTAGAGAGTTTAACTTCCATCGATATTGAAACGAGAGCATTGAACGAAAATGAGTTCATGGAAAGGTTTCAGGCGGATTTAATAAAAGCGAAAGAAGTTAAAGCTCCCGGTGCACTTGCACTTATTAAGATAGATGACTTTATCGAACAGGAATCTTTATTCGACGGCGACCCCTTGCCGAGAGTTGTTACAACAATTGCAAATATCATTTCTAAAGAACTCTCGTATTTAAATCTGTTCGGAAGGTTGGATGAAAGATTGTTTGCAATTTCATTTTTTAATGCCGATGCTAAAAAGGTTTTTGTATGGGCGGAAAAACTTAGAGTTAAAATTGCCAGGCAGCCGATAACCGTTATTTCAAAACAATCTACATTTACCGTATCGATTGGAATTGCATCCACTACAAACAAAACGGATGTTGAAGAGATAATTGAAAAAGCTAATCTCGCACTTCAAAAAGCTGTTGAAAAAGGCGGCAATTCGGTTCAGAACATAAACTAATACCCACTTGTATAATGTATCTCACAAAAGCGGAAATCGGAAAATGAATAATTTTTTTGTTATTGTTTTAGACGGTGTTGGAATTGGTGAGTTACCCGATGCTGCCGATTATAATGATGAAGGCAGTAACACGCTCTGCAATCTTGCAGAAGCGGTCGGGGGATTGAACCTTCCTAACCTCGAAAAAATGGGACTCGGTAACATCGAAAAAATTAAAGGAATGGAGCCGCAGGCAAATCCTCTTGCATCCTTTGAGAAGCTTAAAGAAGCATCCAAAGGAAAAGACAGTACAACCGGGCACTGGGAACTCGGAGGTTTGTACGTCGATACAGATTTTTCTTATTTCCCCAACGGCTTTCCGAAAGAAATAATTGATAAGTTTTTACAGAAGACCGGTTGCAAAGGTGTGCTCGGTAATAAAGCCGCATCGGGCACGGAAATAATTAAGGAACTCGGCGAAGAGCATATTAAAACCGGCTACCCGATTGTTTACACTTCGGCGGATTCTGTTTTTCAAATAGCTGCCCATGAAGAGGTTATTCCTTTAGAAAGATTATACGAGATATGTTCCATCACACGGAACGAAGTACTAACGCCCCCGCTGATGGTAGGCAGGGTTATTGCGCGTCCGTTTGTGGGTGAGCCGGGCAGCTTTAAACGCACAACTAACAGAAAAGATTTTTCGTTGGACCCAACAGGCAAAACGGTTTTAGATATTCTGTTGGAAAACGGAATAGACACAGTTGCCATCGGAAAGGTGAACGATCTTTTTAATTACAAAGGAATTAAAATTCAGGAAAAGACCAAAAGCAATGAAGAAGGCTGCCTGAAGCTTTTAAAGTATGCAACAGAAGGCAGTAACAGTTTTATCTTTGCAAACCTTGTTGACTTCGATGTGTATTTCGGGCACCGTAATGATCCGGAAGGATTCGCAAACAAATTAAAAGAGTTCGATGATTTTTTACCCGAACTGCTTGCTCAACTAAATGAAACCGATCACCTGATTATTACTGCCGATCACGGTAACGACCCGACAACGCCGAGTACCGACCACAGCAGGGAATATGTGCCGCTGCTTTATTACAAAAAGGGAAAGCCGGGCAGGAATTTGGGAATTCGCCAAACCTTTGCGGATGTCGGTAAAACCGTTGCCGATTTTTTTAAGGTAGAAAACAATTTAAAAGGAAAGAGCTTTTTAAATGAGTGAAGATAAACTTTATATTAGTTCAATAAAGATTGATCTTACGGATGAAAACTGGAAAGAAAATCTTATAAAAGAGTTTGAATCGGTTAAAAAGAATTATAAAAAAATTGAAGTAATTGTAAGCGGCTCGGTTGAAGAAAAAGCATCCGATACCGGAATAAATATGAACCTTGTTAACACGATTGCTGCCAGGCAGGATTTGCCTACTTATGTTATTCTCGATTTTTTGAATGCTGAAGGAAGCATTAAAAGAAATTCATTTAAAGAAGATGTGTTAAATGGATAAAAATTATCCCCCTAAAGTTTTAATCGATACCGATGTGATTGTTGATTATATTACCGGTAACGGTACTGCCGGGCAACCGGACCTTGTAAACATAATGCAGCAAAGCATTGCATTTACTACCGTTGTTAACGCATCGGAATTATTTTTTGCTGCAAAAGATGAAAAAGAAATTGATGCGGTGCGTAAAGTGCTTACAGGTTTAAAAGTGCTCGGTTTGCACTCACGCTACTCGCTTTCGGTTCCCAAATATTCTGCACTTGTAAATTCGGTGCGAGATGCATTATTTTGCGTAGTAGCTGATTTTAATAAACTTCCGATTGTTACAAATAACACGGATAAATACAGTAAAGCAGGACTCAAAATTATTCATCCAAAAGAATTAAGAGGTTAAAGTGTTTTTAGGAAGAGTAATCGGAACGGTTTGGTCGACAAGAAAAGATGAAAAACTTGTCGGTGCCAAATTTCTTATCGTAAAAAAAACAGACCTTGACTTAAACGAAAAGAATGATTTCGTAGTAGCCGTCGACAGTGTGGGAGCGGGGGAGGGCGAAGTTGTTTTAGTGGCAACCGGCAGTTCTTCGCGGCAAACTCATTTAACTAAAGATAAACCTGTCGATGCGGTAATTATGGCTATCGTAGATAAACTCGACGTTAAAGCGAAGGATCTTCTGGAAGAAAAAGCCGACTTGTAATTTTTACGGTTTATTTAAAAATTAAACGGGTTTATTAAACCGCGTTGGTTAAATCGTCGCTAATGCGATAAATCAAAAAAAGAATCAATCACTATTTATATGGTGTGAAAATTGTTTTTAGGTAAAGTAATAGGAAATGTTTGGGCAACAAAAAAGTATGATGCATTAAATAATTTTAAGCTTATGTTTGTTCAACCGATAAATGCGGAGATGGAAAAAACCGGTGATCCGATTGTTGCAGTAGATACGGTCGGCTCAGGTGCCGGCGAGATTATTTTTTATATCACCGCCTCCGAAGCCGTAATTCCGTTACCCGTCGATATGGCACCTGTAGATGCTTCGATTGTTGGTATTGTTGATACAATTAATTCGGAAAAGTAAATCGAGGTATAATTGTGAAAATTCAAAAACAATTTACAAATCGTGAAAGCCAGTCGTTAGATAAGTATTTGCAGGAGATTGGAAAGGTCGATTTGCTTACTACCGAAGAAGAAATTGAGTTAGCACGTCGGATAAAAAAGGGCGACCATAAGGCGTTAGAGAAATTAACAAAGGCGAACCTCAGGTTTGTTGTAAGCGTTGCCAAACAGTATCAGAATCAGGGGCTGTCGCTCGGCGATTTGATAAACGAAGGAAACCTAGGTTTAATAAAAGCGGCAAAACGTTTCGATGAGACGAGAGGTTTTAAGTTTATATCGTATGCGGTTTGGTGGATAAGGCAATCGATACTGCAGGCACTCGCTGAACAATCGAGAATTGTAAGACTGCCGCTTAACCGCGTGGGTGCGTTAAACAAAATAAGCAAAGCTTACAGCAATCTCGAGCAGGAATTCGAGCGTGAACCGAATGCGGATGAAATTGCTAATGAGCTGGAGATGGATGTAAGCGACATTGCCGATACACTGAAAATTTCAGGCAGACATGTGTCGATGGACGCTCCCTTTGCTCAAGGCGAAGATAACAGTCTGCTCGATGTAATCGAAAATGAAGACCTTCCTTCGCCCGATAACAAGCTTATTAATGAATCTCTAAAGGCGGAGATTGAAAGTGCTATTTCAACTTTATCCGAAAGGGAAGCTGAAGTAATCCGGCTTTATTTCGGTTTGAATGTAGATCATTCGCTCACTCTTGAAGAGATTGGCGAAAAGTTTAACTTAACGAGAGAAAGAGTTCGGCAGATTAAAGAGAAAGCAATCAGGCGGCTGCGGCATGCTTCCCGAAGCAAAAATTTGAGAACATATTTGGGCTGATTGTGTGTGTTAAAGATAAGATTAAATATTTAGCGGCGGTCGTTTTAACCGCACTTACCTTTGTCGGCTGCTCAGCCACTACCAGCAGCACACGCTACGGCGAAAATAATTCCGATAATGATAACGGCTCATCAGGCAGATTCTCTTCCGATAACGATTACGTTGTAGTCGGCGAAGATTCCGTTTCAATTGCTTTGTTCGATGACCTCGAAGATTCCGGTGACTTGCCCGAAGACGATATTATCGACCCTTCCGAAGTGATGAATACTCTTAACTACAATGAAGATGTAATCAGCGGCAAAGGCACGCCTAAAGAAAAAATGCTTATGGAAATCATCAGGTATTTGAACACGCCTTATAAATACGGCGGCAATACTAAAAAGGGTATCGACTGTTCGGCATTTACGCAGCAGGTTTATAAGAATACTTTATCGGTTAGTCTGGAACGCTCCGCACGATATCAATACAGACAAGGCAAAAAAATAAGAAGAATGGAAGACCTGCAGTTCGGCGACCTTGTTTTTTTCGATACACGTAAAGATGTTAAACCCGGACACGTGGGAATTTATATAGGCGATTATCTTTTTGCTCACGCAAGCTCTAAAAAGGGTGTTACAATTTCATCTCTCAAGCATTCATACTACCGCAGCAGGTTTATGGGTGGCAGGAGGATAGAGCCCGAAGGAACGTTTTAGTTCCTGATAAAAAAAGCCGCTCGTTAACTGAGCGGCTAAATCTTATTGAGCGACTTTCAAGTCGCTCTTTTAATGGGAAGCGAACTGAAGTTCGCTCAACAGTAATTTTAACTGCAGCCCGAAGTAGAACCGCAGGTCATACACTTCAGGCAGGTTCCGTTTCTTACCATTGTTAAGCTCTGGCATTCGGGACAAATATCGCCTGTGTATCCCTGCTGTTTCGCTTTCTGAATTTTATTTCGCATCAAAGCTTTTTCGTTTGCAACAAATTTTTTCCTTTTAACAGCCGAGCTCGTTGATAGATTATAATTATATGATGAATCGACGTTATCTTTATCCAGTTCGACAAGTCTTTCGTGTTCGCTTACTACTTCTTCATCAGTAAATTCCGGTTCGGTATCGCTTAGCTTTTTAACAATGCCCGGCGATGCTTTAGTAATTGTTTCCGCAGGTTCTACATGAGCCAGGTCGTTTCTGCCGAGATACGTAACCGCAAGTTCTCTGAAAATATAATCGATAACCGATGTAGCCATTTTAATTTTTGCATTTCCGGTTACGATGCCGCTCGGTTCAAACCTTGTGAATACAAAGGCATCGACAAACTCTTCAAGCGGAACGCCGTGCTGCAATCCCAACGATATCGAGATTGCAAAGCAGTTCAGTAAGCTTCTGAATGCGGCACCTTCGCGATGCATATCGATAAATATTTCGCCGATCTGTCCGTTTTCATATTCACCGGTTCTTATATAAACCGATTGACCATTAATTTTCGCCTTTTGAGTGTAGCCGCTTCTGCGGTCGGGTAAGCGTCTTCTTTTGGCAATGTACCTGTGAATAATCTTTTCGGCAACTTTAACCAAATCGTGCTTATCTTTATCCTCAATTAACGATTCGATATCTTCTTCGCTTACGGTGTTCAGCGGCTGCGAAAGTTTCGAGCCGTCTCTGTAAAGTGCGTTTGCTTTTATTCCAAGCTTCCACGATTGCATATAAGCATCTTTTACATCTTCAATGGAAGCTGCATTCGGAAGATTGATTGTTTTGGAGATTGCGCCCGAAATAAACGGCTGTGCCGCTGCCATCATTTTTATATGTGCGATGGGACGGATAAAACGAGTTCCTTTTTTTCCGCACTTGTTAGCACAATCGAAAACGGGATAATGATCGTGATTTAAGAACGGGGCGCCTTCAATTGTCATCGTTCCGCAAACGTAATCGTTTGCCGAGGCGATTTCCTCTTTACTGAATCCTAACTCTTCAAGCAAATCGAAATCAAACGAATTTATTTTCTCTTCGGGAATGCCGAGCTTGTTAACTAAAAAGTCGGTTCCTAATGTAAACTTGTTAAACGCAAAACTCAATTCGAATACAGAAGGCAATGCTTTTTCTATCTTTGCAATCATCTCGTCGGTAAATCCTTTTGCCTTCAACGATTCGGGATTGATATGCGGACATCCCTGCAGAGTGCCATGACCCTTTGCATATTTTACTATCTCGTTTATCTGATCTTTGTTGTATCCGAGTCTCTCGAGTGCTGGCGGAATTGATTGATTGATGATTTTAAAGTATCCGCCGCCGGCTAATTTTTTGAATTTAACCAAAGCAAAATCCGGTTCAACGCCGGTTGTATCGCAATCCATCAGCAAACCTATTGTGCCCGTAGGAGCAATTACAGTTACCTGTGCGTTTCTGTATCCGTATTTTTTGCCTAACTCTACGGCTCTGTCGGCATCCTCTCTAGCTGCTTTCAGAAGGTCGGATGGGCAGTGCTGAGGATCGATTCCGACCGGAGTGATAGACAAACCCTCATACTCTTCTTTGGGAACGTTATACGCAGCCCTGCGATGATTTCTTATAACACGAAGCATATGCTCGGCGTTCTTTTCGTATTTGGGGAACGGTCCGAGTTCCTTAGCCATTTCAGCCGAAGTTGCGTAAGCTGACATATGCATTATAGCCGTCAGCGCTCCGCATATTGCAAAAGCTTCGGGGCTGTCGTACGGTATTCCCTGCAGCATAAGCAGCGAACCGAGATTAGCGTAACCCAAACCGAGAGTTCTGAAATCGTAACTTCTTTGAGCAATCTCCTTGCTTGGGAACTGCGCCATCAAAACACTTATTTCAAGAACGATTGTCCACAGTCTTGCCGCGTGTCTGTATTCTGTAATCTTAAAATTATGGCTCTTTAAATCGTAAAACTTTACAAGGTTTAACGAAGCGAGGTTGCATGCCGTATCGTCCAGGAACATATATTCGCTGCAGGGGTTGCTTGCTTTTATCTCGCCGTCTTCGGGGCAGGTATGCCATTCGTTAATTGTAGTATGGTACTGAATTCCGGGATCTGCCGAAGACCATGCTGAGTAAGCTATATCGTCCCAAAGATCCCGTGCTCTTAAAGTTTTGCACGGCTTCGGTTCTCTTTCTTCTTCTTTGGCTTTCTTCTTCTCAACGCGCCAGTATAAATTCCAGTCGCCGTCTTCTATAACAGCGTTCATAAAATCGTTTGTTACGCGTATAGAGTTGTTCGAGTTCTGTCCCGAAACGGTTGCATAAGCTTCGGAGTTCCAGTCGGTGTTGTAAACCGGGAACTCGATTGATTTAAAACCTAATTTAGCCAGATGAATTACACGCTCGATATAATTGTTCGGTATCATCACTTTTCTTGCTTCGATGATAGCGTGCTTTAATTTCTTATTTGTTTGTTTATTGAACCTGTCGTTTTCAGGATGTTCCTCGTAGCATGCTTTCATTATTTTGTTCAGGTGGTAGTTGGTCAGTTTTGAACCGGCAACCAACGCAGCTACCTTCTGCTCTTCAACTACTTTCCATTTGATGAACTCTTCGATGTCGGGATGGTCGAGATCGAGTGTTACCATTTTTGCGGCACGGCGTGTTGTTCCACCCGATTTAATAGCACCTGCAGAGCGGTCGCCGATTTTCAGGAACGACATCAGTCCCGATGATTTTCCTCCGCCGCTTAACGGCTCGTTCTCGCCGCGTATTTCTGAAAAGTTTGAACCCGTTCCCGAACCGTACTTAAAAAGTCTTGCTTCGCGTACCCACAAATCCATTATACCGCCTTCATTCACCAGGTCGTCTTTAACCGACTGAATGAAACAAGCATGCGGCTGCGGATGAGTGTATGCATCGGTTGATTGTGTTAATTTTCCGGTTTTGAAATCTACAAAGTAATGACCCTGCGAAGGACCCGATATTCCGTAAGCCCAGTTCAATCCGGTATTAAACCATTGCGGGCTGTTTGGTGCAGCCATCTGATTGGCAAGCATAAAAATAAGTTCGTCATAAAATGCCTTAGCATCTTCTTCGCTGTCGAAGTAATTTGCTTTCCAGCCCCAGTAAGTCCAGTTGCCTGCTAAACGATGGAAAACCTGCCTGCTGTCTTTTTCCGATGTGAATCTGTCAGCTTCGGGTAACTGGTTTAATTTTTCCTCGTCTGCTTTTGAGGGCTGCAGCCATTCCGGAACGCCTTCTTCCGGTATTTTAACCAGCAACTTAGGAACTCCCGCCTTTCTGAAATACTTTTGCGCAATAATATCGATGGCTACCTGAGACCATTGCTCGGGTACTACAACGTCTTCCATCCTGAATACTATTGAGCCGTCGGGATTTTTAATTTCTGATGTGCGCTTTACAAATTTAATAGATGCTAACGGATCTTTACCTTGTTTTGTAAATAGTCTATTAATTTGCATACAGAACTCCTAAGTTTTACGGTTATTTAAAAACAACTTTTTTGATTTAAAGATATGAATAAATTAATTCGCATCTGCTGGTAATAATCTTTACTGTTAAAACGTGATTTTGCCCGGGGTCGGGGTGAAGCTAAAAAATTTTTTGATAACATGAAATAGTCAGCAATAAGAATAAAAAATTTTTTTTCGACCCCGATAAGTATAACTCTAACTTTATGATATTTTTATAAAAAAACAAATTAAATCTTTCATGATATTTTAAAGGCGTAATTTTCAATCGATTTCAAGGAAAAATTTTTAATAAAAATTTATGCCTTGTAGGTTTACTTATGCAGGAGTTTTTTGGTCATCATTTTTATTCTACGCTTTGAACATTTTTATTTATAACTTTAATACAGATTCGTTAATTTTTATAATCAATACAATTTTATTCTTATCTGCTGAATGACGAACAATACTTCCGATAAAGTAATTGAAGTTACAAACCTTACTAAGTACTTCAAAGATGTAAAAGCAGTCGATTCACTTTCGCTGAATGTTTACAGAGGTGATGTGTTCGGTTTCCTCGGACCGAACGGAGCGGGGAAGAGTACAACCATCAGAATGCTGCTTACACTCATAAATCCGCAAAAAGGCACAATACGGCTTTTTAACAAATTACTTAAGGCAAACAGGCGTTCATTACTAAAAAACATAGGCGCAATTGTTGAAAAACCTGATTTTTATAACTACCTGACCGCTTACAAAAACCTTGAAATATTGGGAAGGTTATCCGGCAAAGAGGTGACTTCGAAAAGAATTATGGAAGTGCTTGAGCTTGTGGGATTGAAAGAAAGATATAACAGCAAGGTTAAAACGTATTCGCATGGAATGAAGCAGCGGCTCGGTATAGCGCAGGCACTTTTGCACGATCCGGAACTTATCATACTCGATGAACCCACAACCGGACTCGATCCGCAGGGGATGAAGGAGATAAGAGACCTGATAAATCATCTGAGCAGGGATCAGAAGAAAACCGTTTTTCTTTCGTCGCATATCCTATCGGAAGTAGAGCAGGTTGCAAACAGGATGATAATTATAAACAAAGGCAAAACAGTTGTTGAAGGTGAAGTGCAGGAACTCCTTAACGCCGGTGAATTGCATGTTAAATTTGAAGTGGATGATGCCGCCAAAACAAAAACACTTATCTCCAATTCTGCCTGGCAGCAATACCTTATAGAAACAAACAATAACAGGTTTGTTTTCACTTTAAAGAATGACCAGATAGCCGGTTTGAACAGGATGCTTGTGGAGAACGGTATTGACGTCAGCGCGGTGGTTCCTACACGCTCGTTGGAGGAGTATTTTTTGAAAATAACCGAGCACTCCGGATGATGTACAATCTTGTTAAAATAGAGTTGTATAAAATTTTCAAAAAGTGGCGTACTTACATCGGTTTCATTGCTATCGGGCTGATTGTAACAATTGTGCAAACGGCGATGTATTTCGAAGGGCAGAAATCGATTGAGTTTTTAACTCAAAACCTGCGGCAGAGTTTTATGCTTGTGGGCAACCTGTTAAACAGCTATTTCTTATCGCACTTTATTATGAATACACTTGCGATACATATTCCGTTTTTAATTGCATTGGTTGCCGGCGATTTGCTCGCCGGCGAAGCAACTGCGGGAACTTACAGAGTATTGCTAACCAGACCAGTTTCGAGATTCCAGGTTGTCGCTTCAAAATATCTTGCCGGAAATATTTATACCGTGCTGCTTGTTATATGGCTGGCTCTCATCAGTCTCGGTTTAGGGATGATAATCTTCGGTACAGGTGAACTGATTGTAATACGGAGCGGAAAGATACTTATTTTCGACAGGGCGGATGTGTTATGGCGGTTTCTGCTTGCATACGGTTACGCTGCACTCGGTATGTCGGTGGTTTGTTCGCTTGCATTCTTCTTTTCTTCTTTGGTCGAAAATGCAATCGGACCAATCATTACAACAATGGCTGTAATAATTGTATTCATAATTATCTCAGCTATCGATATAGATTTGTTCCGGCAGATTAAGCCGTACCTGTTTACCAATTATATTCTTTCGTGGTATCTGTTTTTCGATGACCCGCTGAATGTAACAAAAATTATTAATTCGGTTTTAATTTTAATAGGGCACGATGTTTTCCTTTTCGGATTAACCGCCTTTATATTCAAACGAAAAGATATTTTAACTTAATAAGAGAACAATGATGAGAATAATTATAAAATACAGGGTTCTATTTTGGCTGCTGATATTTATTCCGGCTATTTCCTTATTGGCACAGAAAAAAGACCCCGATGAAATCCTGAATAAAGTAAAAGAAACTTTTGCCAAAGTAAAAGATTACCAGGTTGATGTTCATATTAAAGTGGATGTGGATTTTTTAAAAGCACCGGAATCGGATGCGACGATTTATTTTAAACAGCCGGACAAGCTGCACGTCGAATCGGAAAAGTTTGTCCTTCTTCCGAAGAAAGGTTTAAGCTTTTTTCCTCTTTCGATTTTTAACGGTAATTACACTGCACTTTATGCTGGCGAGGATACCGTAAGAGGTGTACCAACGAGCATCGTAAAAGTAATTCCTTTAAGAGAGGAGAGCGAAATTGTTTTAAGCACTTTATGGATTGATACCGAACGGAACATAATCCTGAAAATAATTTCCACCGTAAAACCGTCCGGTACTTTTACTATAGATTTTTATTATGACGGAATGCAGGATGAATTTCTGTTACCGAACTCGATGGTGTTTACTTTTACGATTGACCGAATACAATTACCGAGAGGAATGGACGGAACAATTGATTCGGATGAACGGGACGATAAGAATCAATCGGAAAGGTCAACCGGAAAAGTTTATCTTACATATTCAAATTACAGGATAAATAAAGGTTTACCCGACGAGCTGTTTGAAGATTAGTTTTTTATTGTTGATTCGAAGTGAAATTTAGGTTATTTTGATACTTATAGTAGGGCGGCTGAGTAAAAAAAGCAATAAATAAGGTGAGGAGGACTACAAGCTATTGCTTATGTTTTCCCAGCCGCCCAATCTGATCACTATAGGAGGCTTCTGCACAAGACAATGAGCGATCAGATATATGGGAGGAGATGATCAGACGTCATATTTATTGTCTTTTGCGTCACAAATATTGTGCTATTTTTTTCTGAAAAAAAGGCAGGAATTCATCAAGTAAAGAAAATTGTACTTGACGGTTTTAAAAAATTTTATTAAAAAACTTTACGATGCTAAAGTTTTACGATATTCCTTTTTCATTAGTACGGGAGTTCGATTAAACTGTTTCTTAAATGCCCGACCGAATGCAGCTTCGGATGAGTACCCCACCTGTTCCGCAATTTCTATCATCGGCAGCTTTTTGTTTTTTATCAACTCCAATGCTTTATTCAATCTCCAGTTTGTCAGGTAATTCATAGGTGTAATTCCCATTACTTCTTTAAATTTTGCTGCAAACGCCGAACGGGACATACCTACAATTCTGGCTATGTTTTCAAGTGTCCATCTTCTGTTCGGATATTTATGAATTAAAGCGAGTGCGTGATTTATTTGTTCATCTTTTAATGCCGCAAGAAAACCGTTCGATATTTTACTCTGTTGCAGATAAACCCTTAGTATGTGAATGAATAACACTTCAGCCAACCGGGTTGTTATAATCTCGGATCCCGGTACATCGGATTCCGTTTCCTGAATGATAATGGATGCCACGGTTTCAATCCACGAGTTTCTTCTTCTTTCCGTTCCGCTTATATGAATCAGTTTAGGAAGTGATTGAAGAAACGGATGAATATAATCTTTATCGAATTCGAAATGACCGCAGACAAGCGTAGTGGATATACGCGAACCTTTAAATATTTGCTTCTTTTTCCGGTGCGATTCCAAAACTTTGGACCCGGCTACCAGTTTATTCCCGGTATTATCGGCAAGCCAGTGCGAATCACCATTCGGGAAAACGACTATATCACCGGTGTAAAGTTCAACCGGTTTTTTCATTTGCCCGGTTTTAAGATAGCAATGTCCCCACACTACTAAATGAAATTGCGCATGCGGACTTTTATCCATCTCCATTCCCCATGGCGATAAAAAATCTTTCCTGAAATACACGCTGCTTTTCAGCTTTATCAAATTAAGTATATCGCTTATTGCATCCATAATCTGTATTCTCATTAATAATTGGACGGATAATCAAATTAATTGTATTATTTATCATTGATAGTCTATTCCAAAATACTTATTTATTGCCTGTGAGTCAATAAATTTTATGAAAATAATTTTCATAATCATTTAATAAAAAAGGAGAAGCGTATGAATGCTTTTATTTTAATCGTTGGTGCCTGTGTTGCCATCGCAGGTTCCGTTCTTGCTCAAAATAATCAGGACAAATACTTTGCCGGAGAATCCGGCGTGGCAATAAAGGGTTATGACGTAGTTGCTTATTTTACCGATTACAAAGCTGTAAAAGGGAAAAGTGATTATTCAGTAAAATACGATGGTGTAACTTTTTACTTTGCAAGTGAAGAGCATAAAAATATGTTCATCGAACAACCCGGACATTACCTGCCCGAATTCGGCGGTTACTGTGCTTTTGCTATGGCTAAAATGAACAAGAAAGTACCGACAGATCCGGAAACTTTTAAAATTTACAACGGTCGGCTTTACCTGTTTTTCAATGACATGTATGAAGGTAAAAAGTTTAATACTATTGTCGAGTGGAATAAAGAAGAAAGTAGTTTATTAGAAACGGCAAATAAAAACTGGTCCGCAATAGAATAAGCTGATAAGACCGGCAGGGTAAAACTCTGCCGGTTATTTTAAAAAAGACTTTTGTTAATCGTTTCCGTCGCGGTGAACCGTTTCGGGTGAAAACGCAGGAAGGCATACGGCAATATATTCAGCACCTCCGGGTAATGGCGAACTGTACCGAACCCATTCTCCTTTGTGTGCGATAATCGCTTCACCTTCTTTTATATCGTGGGTTCCTTCTTTTGTTTCAACTCTTAGTGTGCCCCTAAGAACAATTGTGTATTCGTCAAACCCGGGTGTTTGACCCGGTTCTTCCCAACCTTCGGGGCTTTTCATTTTTGCTATGCTTACTGCATCTGTATTCGAGTTAACTCTTCCAATGAACTCTTCAATTATTTTCGGTTTGTTTCCTGCAGGTTCAATTTTAGTCGGTGATTTTATTATTGTAATCATATCAGTTTAACTTTCTTATTTCTTCGTTTCTTTTACCGTCACCCTCTTCCCAATCGGTCAGTTTCCCGTCGCGGAAGAAGAATGTAATATCGCCGTAATACCATTGAGTAAAGACGCCCCACTTTTCAACATTCTTATCTATCTTATCCGGCTCTCCCCAGCTATCGCGCAGCATATCTTCGGTCATTCCTTTCCATATTCTTTTATTGGCAACGCGCTGCCCGTTCTTCTTTCCGTATTTGATTATTAACACATCGCGCTTGCAGGCAAGTATATCCTGTTCAAGTTGCGGCGCCAGCTTTTCCAGACTGTCGATTTCCGCTTTAAGGTTTTCTATTTCGGTGGTGAGTTCCGATTTCTTCTTTAAGAGTTCCTCTTTTTCCCCGTTGTACTCTTCCGCCGTCATCTGTGCAAATGTATTAAAGGAAAAGAGAAACAGTAATATTGAAAATAATAAAACGGTTCTGTTCATAAATTATATTATTAAAGTTTGTTAAAGAATCTGCAAAATTAAGAAAATGTTTTCTTATTCTAAAAGTTCCAGTTTGCAAAGGTCGAAGTAAGTTGTGCCTGTTAAAAGCTGCGAGCCGCCGCCGAAAAGGTTAACTTTTAAACTGTCTCCGGCACCGGCGGTTATTGTATCTGTCATCGTGTATTCTTTCCACAACGTATCCGTAATCTGGATTGAGAAGTTAAAAATTGTTGTGTCCGGTTTTACAAGCAACAAGCTTGCACTGCCGACAATCGATTCGTGCTTTCCCCAGAGTGATAATTTATAAATATGCGTGCCCTCCGGAATTTTAACCGTTGTGTATAACCCGTTTACACCGGGAATTAACCATGCGCTTTTAATCGTAACAGCCCAGTTGCCTCCTTCGGGAGGAGTGTCGTTAGTAAAAGCTATTAAAGACGAGTCCAGGTTAAAATTCCAGCCGGCTAATGAAGAATTTCCGTTTTCCTCAAACGAAGAGTAAAGAATTATACTGCTGCCCGGTTCGGGGGGTATAACGGGATTGTTCTCTTCAGAGCACCGGGAAGAAATTAATAAAATAAGAACACTTACAAACGATACAAAAGCAAATTTAAAGTTCACATGAATTCCGGATAATTTTAATATACAAGTAACAAATGAAGTTTACATTATTACCCGTAAAATTTCAAAGCTAAAACAAATCTTCCCTGTAAAATCCCCTTTGATTTGTTATCAGTTTGTTATGAAGGATAAAAATAAGACAATGTTAATCAAAGCACCGGTTATCCGCCATTAACCGGTGCTTCTAAAAAGAGAGTGATTTAACGATTGAATTTTTCCAGCAAGTCTTTTACCGCATCTTTATGAACCATAAAATCCATCATCTTAAGCTTAACGTAATCTTCGTGGTAAAAGTAGTAACCTTTGTTTTTCCCGTTGCGTGAACCCGAACCTGAATCCTTAATCAAATACCAGTCCTTGCCGTCTTTGTGCAGGTAACCAACAAGATGAATTCCGTGATCGTCTGTAGTTGTTTTATTACTGAACCGGAACTGTCTGGCATCTTCGTCAATATATTCGGATGGGATGTCGAAAGTAGGAATCATTGCAACATCGTGCTCTGCATCATATCCTGCTTCCGAAACATCGCCGCCGATTGAAACGGTGTAACCGTTACGGATAGCTTTTTTGAGTGCATTCATAAAATCATCGAGTGGAACGTTGTAGTAATCTTTGCTGTGCCACCAGTTATCGGGTACTTCATATTCCACCTGCTGATAGTACGGCTTCTCTTTTATCGAAAGAATGTCAACGTAATCATCAAGATTTAATTTCACTACTTCTTTAAGGTATTGTTTCGGTGTATATGTTTTTCCGTCAACTGTAAACTCTTCGGGTGGTGTGCCCATGTAGTGATTCATTATTGCTTTAATCGTGTTGAGTGCTTCCTCTTCGTTCCAGGCGTTGGTTTCTTTAATACTTTCGAGGTACGATTTCATCTCGTTAAACATTTTGCTGTGGTCGTGGAATTCCTGACCCGGCTGCAATCCGGTGTAAACTTCTTCGGGAACGATTCCGTATTTTTTCCAGATGCGCGGAACAGCATTTGCTTCCGAACCCTGCCCGAATACCGAATTACCACGCTCACGAATGTAGCGTCTTGCTTTCTCAACATATTCCCAGTACGCTGTAAACATTTCGGAAAGTTT